>NZ_VPBV01000012.1:0-88848 GCF_013418545.1 Acinetobacter sp. YH12136 | reverse complement strand
GCGACTCATGAGTGCTCGGTTATATGCGGGCCAATTGGTTGTGCGGTAGATTTTGTGTGTAGGCTTCTTCATTTGAAAATTATATCGCTGAAAAAGCCTTTACAGATAGGTTTGTGCAACAAAGCCCATCTTGAGCCATACATGGCGCAAGAGAAGAAACTTTCAATACTAATTTTACTAATGATTTATGATCAAATTTTGACTTATAAAAGAATTCCAATTCATTCCAAACCATTCATAGAATTAAGGTATAAAAAAGCCCGATCTGCATCAATCGGGCTAGATTTAAAGGTACACAAATTTGTACACATAATAAAAATCAACCTAGATTTTAAATCAAAAATTAATCAATCCTTTTCCAAAAAAGTTAACTCCCCTTCATCTGAGGTAATTTTAATTTTCACTTTACGATAACTACGTTTATCTGGGTTTAATGCCGACTCTGAAACATGATGGGCGAATTTTTCATCGCCCATTAAATGCGCATATAATTTATAGCCGATACGCATTTTCTTAATTTTTTTCTTCTTTTTCTCAAACTCATCGAGTTGTTTATCTAAGTGTTTTAAATCTAAATACTGTTGTTAAGCCATTACTAGCTCCCTAATTTAAAAAATTTACCACTCAATTTCTATGCTTATACAGACAAACAAATACAGAAATATGTCAAAAAAATTGTTTTTTGTGAACGCTACAGTTACTTTTTACAACTGCCCCATCTCACCTATTTATATGCAACACCTGCACAGTGCTTATCTGTTTAGCCTAACACAATTTGGCGAATAATCAGACAGAATTTTGAGTTATGCCTCAAGCATGTTTAAATGAGCCAGTTTTATTTGCCTTTTGGCAATTGCTTTATGGTTTAGGATATCTAAATGCACAAAAATATCATCATGTTTGACATGGACGGAACGCTGTTAGATCTCGCTTATGATGATTTTATTTGGAATGAACAACTGCCTATTCGCTATGCAGAATTACACGCCTGTTCTTTAGAGCGCAGCAAAGAAATTTTATACGATTTTTATCAAGCGCATAGCCACACCTTAGAGTGGTATTCCTCACGTTTTTGGACGGCTAAAGTGGGGGTAGATATGCTTGCGATGCAACTTGAATATAAAGATCAAGTCACGTTGCGTCCACAAGCTATCGAGTTACTGGAATATTTAAAAAATAATGGCTATCACATTTGGCTCACCACCAATGCCGATTGTGCAGGTTTAGACTTTAAATTAGCACATACAGGTTTAGCAAAGTATTTTGAAGTGATTGTTAGTTCTGAAAGTATTGGTTATGCCAAAGAGCGCGTTGAATTTTGGCAAACATTGCAACAACAACATGCATTTAATCCTGAAGATTGCTATTTTATAGATGACACCGAAAAGGTGCTTAATGGTGCTAAAGCCTTTGGGATTGGACACTTATATAGTATTGCCCAGCCATCCTCAGCAAAACCTACGCGTCAGACTTGTAATTACCCTATGTTGTACCAATTAACAGATTTAATTCCTGTCTTAGAACAATTTGAGGACACTCAAAAATATGCCTAAAACTTCGTCCCACGAAGCCATTGAAACGATCCGAATTGATAAATGGCTATGGGCTGCACGTTTTTTCAAGACCCGCTCTATTGCAAAAGCTGCCATTGAAGGCGGCAAAGTACATCACAATGGCGAGCGCGTTAAAGTTTCCAAAGAAATTCGTGTGGGAACTGAGCTGACCATTCAACAAGGTTTTGATAAGAAAACCGTATTGGTCAAGGCATTATCCGGCGTACGCGGCCCTGCCCCTGTCGCTCAGCAACTTTATGAAGAAACTGAAGTGAGTATTGCACGCAGGGAATTGATTGCGACCCAAAGAAAGTTGCATAATCTAGCACGACCTGATCATCGACCAAGTAAAAAAGACCGTCGTGACATCAGCAAATTTAAACAAGAGAATGATCAGCAATTTGACCAATTTTGGTCATATAATGATGATTAAATAGAGCGTCACAGGCTGTCGTACAGCCCGTGATATAAATAGAACTACAGGACAAATTCTGTCACTATATTGCATGTGGAAAAGATTTAAGTAAATGCATCCACTTGAGTATATTGTTTCGTGACATCGTATTGAGGTTGTAAGATGGATGAGAATAAAAGCAAGGCGTTAAACGCTGCGTTAAGCCAGATTGAAAAACAATTTGGTAAGAACACAGTCATGCGTCTTGGTGACAACACTGTGCAAGCGGTAGAAGCCGTATCTACAGGCTCATTGACCCTAGATATTGCATTGGGTATTGGTGGCTTACCTAAAGGTCGTATCATTGAAATTTACGGCCCTGAATCATCAGGTAAAACAACTATGACCTTGCAAGCCATTGCAGAATGTCAAAAAGCTGGTGGAACTTGTGCCTTTATTGATGCCGAACACGCGCTTGATCCTCAATATGCACGTAAACTTGGTGTAGATATTGACAATCTTTTAGTATCGCAACCAGACAACGGTGAACAAGCTCTTGAAATTGCCGATATGTTGGTACGCTCTGGCGCAATCGACATGATTGTGGTCGACTCCGTAGCTGCCTTAACCCCTCGTGCCGAAATTGAAGGCGAAATGGGTGACTCACACATGGGCTTACAAGCACGCTTAATGAGCCAAGCCTTGCGTAAAATCACAGGTAATGCCAAACGCTCGAACTGTATGGTGATCTTCATTAACCAAATTCGTATGAAAATTGGTGTAATGTTTGGTAGCCCAGAAACCACAACTGGTGGTAACGCATTGAAGTTTTATGCTTCTGTTCGTTTAGATATTCGCCGTGTAGGTCAAGTGAAAGAAGGTGACGAGATTATTGGTTCTGAAACCAAAGTCAAAGTTGTGAAAAACAAAATGGCACCTCCATTTAAAGAAGCATTGTTCCAAATTCTTTACGGTAAAGGTGTTAACCATTTGGGCGAGCTGGTCGATTTAGCTGTTCAACAAAATATCGTGCAAAAAGCTGGTGCTTGGTATTCTTATCAAGGCGATAAAATTGGTCAAGGTAAAAACAACACCATTCGCCATCTTGAAGAACATCCAGAGCTTGCTAAAGGCATCGAAGCGATTATTCGTGAACAACTACTCACGACAGGTCAAGCTGCACCTGTAGAAGATAAAGACGAAGAAGAATTCGACTTACTTGATGTTTAAAGCATGCGCTAAGATGAACACAACAAACTGAATTAAATAGAACGCTCTACGGAGCGTTTTATTGTATATGGAAGCATTACCATGTCTGAAAATAAATTCCCCAAACTGATTGATTATGCTGCGCTAAAACAACAATTTGGCGAAGATGAGCAATCATGCAGCCAAACTAAGCAGGCATATTCAGAAACAACATCTGCCCTGCATTTTGCCTCAAATTCTGCGCCTAACATTAATAAACAATACCCTGCTTATACAGATGCCATTGATGATCAAGAATACATTGAAGACCCTGACGAACAGCAAAGCAAACGCCCAGGACTGACAGGTTCTCGTCTACGTAGCTATGCCTTCGCTGTCTTAACTCGTAAAGAATATTCTAAAAATGACTTAATTGAAAAATTGGCTTTATATGCAGAAAACCGTGATGAAGTGATTGAATTAGTCAATGAACTGGCACGCGAAAATTATCAGAGTGATCAGCGTCTTGCAGAAATGTTACTGGCTAGCCAAAAGCGCCAAGGTAAAGGGCCAAATCGCATTAAAATGGCTCTTAAAAACAAAAAAGTGGATAGCAGTTTAATTTCAGAAGAACTTAAAGAAACTGATTGGGCAGAACAAGCCTATCAACTGAAAGTGAAAAAATTCGGCACAGAAGTCGCAAACGAGCCAAAACTTAAAGCCAAACAAATTCGTTTTTTACAGTATCGGGGCTTTGATATGGATGCGATTATGAAAGCAATTCGTAGGAAAGAGCAGGATTTTTAAAATAGTGGATATAAGATCAAAATAAGTAGAAGATAAATAGAATTATTATTTCAAAACTGGTGGCAACCCTACCAGCAAGCCTTCGGCACATCATAGTTCCACTACCGCTGCTACCTTCCGGTCCTGACGGGGTTCGTAGAGTACAATTGCGAAGTAACCAGCAGGGCTACCATTGCAAAAACAGAGTATAGAGATTTTTAACAAACTTGCAAGCGTTGTTCTGTATTTCCTTTTATAATGCTATCCAATTGATTATTTTAAAAACAATTGAAGACATTTATAGAATAACGTCATTTAAAATTTAGTCTAACTAACCCATCATAAAATTATTTCGAGATTTAAATCCTAGATTTACCCATATTGCGCTGAGATTGATGATAAGTTTGTAAAAGCTTATTGCAATTCCACGCGTGGACGTTTTAAATGTGGAAAATGACCAAATCAACAGGTTGAGTCCAATATGCTTACAAGGACTCACTTATACAAGATTAAGATGGATATTCAATTATGCTAAAAAAGCATGCACTTTGTGCTCTTGCCCTACTGTGCTCAACGCCTATATTTGCCAATATTCCAATTGAAAGCCACAATCTCAGCCAAAGCAGTGCTAGGTATGCCAATAGCCCTGCGATTGCAACGAGTAATATGGCAACTGCCAATGTACCCACCAATATCAATTGGCAGTTGATGCAAAAAAACCAGCAACTTGAAAATGACATCCGCCAGTTACGTGGCAAAATTGAAGAACAAGACAATGAAATTGCGCAGCTCAAACATGAATTGCAAAATCGCTATACCGATTTAGATCAACGTCTAGAACTGCTCCAACAAAAAATAGACCCTGAATCTGCTCCTACCGCTGAGGAGGATAACCAAAAAGATACTGCACCCAGCGCCAGCAACAACCAGTTAAACAACAATGCCACGCAATCTGTGCAAAATACAACGCATGTGAGTCCAACAGCTCAAGGTTTAAATACCAATATTGAGCTGGAAAAAGCAGCCTATACTGTTGCATTGGATGCCTATAAACAAGGTGGTGCCAAAAAAGCGATTGCACCTATGCAAAACTTTATTAAAAACCACCCAAACAGTGTGTATATCAGCAATGCGTATTTTTGGTTAGCTGAATTTAATTTAGCAATTGAGCCAACCAATTACACCGAAGCCAAAAAGAATTTTGAAATTGTAGCAACAAAGTATCCCCAATCTGCAAAAGCATCAAGTGCCTTATATCGCTTATATAGCATAGCGCAAGATGTAGATCACAAACCTACTTTAGCAGCGCAATACAAAAGTAAAATTCTGAGCCAATATCCAAAGTCTGAAGAAGCAAGATTTTTAAAATAAGCCAATAAAAAAAGACATCCGAGGATGTCTTTTAATATTCTGAAGCTTGCCGTATTCGGTAAACTCAAACCTTAACGCACAATACCACGTTCAGATTGTTCTAAAGAATCAATTAAACGCTGCGCTTCTGCCACATTTGGCAAAATATCACTGCGAATTTGCTGAATGGCTTGCTCAGTGGTTAATCCAGATTTGTAAATGAGTTTAAAGGCTTCACGAAGACCTTGAATCACATCCTTCGACCAGCCTTTACGACGCATTCCTTCCACATTCATTGCAAATGCATGTGCAGGATTACCAGAAACCATGACATACGCAGGCACATCTTTAAGAATAAGCGATGCACCACCAATCATGCTATAAGAGTCAATTTTACAGAATTGGTGAATACCAGAGTTTCCACCGACAACCACATAATCCCCAACATGCACATGACCTGCCACACCCACGTTATTGGCAAAAATATTGTGATCACCCACCATACAGTCATGTGCGATATGTGTATTGACCATAAGTAAGTTGTGACTACCAATTTTGGTCAGGCTATTGTCTTGCACCGTACCACGATGCAAACTGCAGTGTTCACGAATTTTGTTGTGATCACCAATTTCTAGCCAAGTTTCCTCACCTGCATATTTTAAGTCCTGACAGACCTCACCTACGCTGGCGAACTGGAAAATTTCATTGTGCTGACCAATACGGGTGTAACCACCAATCACCACATGCGAATGAAGTTTTGTACCCTCACCAATCGTTACATTTGGGCCAATAATACAGTATGGACCAATCGTGACATCTGAAGCGATTACTGCAGATGAGTCAATAATAGCGGTTGGGTGAATGAGTGGGTTATTGCTCATGCTTGCTCTGTTTTCTGATGCGAAACCATAATTTCCGCGGTTGCTGCGACGACGCCATCAACGGTGGCAATACAATTATATTTGTAAATGCCTCGTTTTTGCATAACTAATTCAGATTTTAATACAAGTTGATCGCCTGCAACGACTTGTTTTTTAAATCGAACTTTTTCTGCGCCTGCAAAAAGGAACAAAGAACCTGCGCTCGGTTTCTCATTATTCATGATAAAACCTAAAATGCCCGAAACTTGTGCCATCGCTTCAACGATTAAAACACCTGGCATGATCGGATAATTCGGGAAGTGTCCTTGCAAGAATTCTTCATTGATAGATACGTTTTTATAACCCACGATACCGTTATCAGTGACTTCTACAATGCGGTCTACCAATAAAAACGGATAGCGATGGGGTAAATATTCACGAATGGTTTGAATGTGCATTGGCAATTCAGGTTTAGTGAAGGTGCTAGAATTCGACTCAGTCATCATAATTATTTACGCAATTTAAAAGTTGATTCAAGGGACTCAATTTGAGATTGCATATCATCAAGTCTTTTCACCAATTGGGTCAATGGCACATCTGCTAATTGTCTGAGGCGCACAACAGTACGTTTCCACTTTTGATTTTCAAACAAGCCTATACCTGACGAATATTTTCCTGATTCAGAAATATTATTTGTGACCATTGACATTCCTGTCAAAGTCACATTATCAGCAATATTTAAGTGCCCTGAAATTGCACTTCCACCACCAATGATACAGTTTTTGCCAATTGTCACACTTCCAGCCACGGCAGTTTTTGCTGCAATGGCCGTATGAGCACCTAATTTGACGTTATGTGCGATTTGCACAAGGTTATCAATAATGACACCATCTTCCAAAATTGTATCATTTAGTGCACCGCGATCTACGCTGCAATTCGAGCCAATACGAACGTCATTGCCAATAATCACCGAACCCAACTGTGCAATACGATGCCATTTGCCTTGATAAGGTGCAAAGCCAAAGCCTTCACTGCCAATTACAGTATTGGCGTGTATGCGCACACGATGTCCAAGCTTGGCTGCGCCTGTCAAAGTCACGTGTGAATCAATAAAACACTGTTGACCAATTTCGACAAAGTCATCAATTTTACAGTGCGATTGCACAATCGTATTGTCACCCACCACACAATTTTCACCAATTACGACGTAATGACCAATATAGGCACTATCGGCGATGATGGCTGATGGATGGATTTGGGCTGTGCTTTCTATACCACGTTGCGTATGCTTGCGCTCAAATACATGAGTCAAAATTGCAAAAGCCAGATATGGATTATCGACCACAATAAAGTTGTGATGATTGTCTAACTCGGCTTGTAGTGAAGCGGTCACAATTAAAGCTCCCGCTTGGGAGCTACGTGCTTGCGCTAAATATTTATCGCCATTCACGAATGCAAGTTGATGCGCCTGAGCAGACTCAAGGCTTGCCAAACCTTGCAAACGTAAATCGGCTTGTCCAATGTATTGACCTTGAACTAAACCAGCAATTTCTTCTAAGCGATAATGTTGGGAACTCATTGATTATTTAAGTGCGTTGACCTTTTGGATCATTTTATCAGTTAAATCATACTTCGGGTCATAGGCAAGTGCCGAGTTTTTATTCAAAACTACATCTAAACCATTTTCTTTACGCAATTGTTCAGCAACTTGCTTTAAACGAGTTTCAAAACCATCGTTAATTTTGTACAATTCTGACTGAACACGGGTTTGTACCACTTGTTGCAAGCCATTAAATTCTTTCAATTTCGCTTGAAACTGTGTATTCATTTTTTGCTTTTCAGCGTCTGATAAATTCGTAGTCTGTTGCGCGCGTTGCTGCATGGTTTCTAACTCTTTAGTCAGTTGCTCAAGCTTAGTGGTTTGTGGTTTGACAGACTGTTGCAAAGCCAGATTTTGCTGTTTGAGATAACTGCTATTTTCGACAACACGCTCTAAACTTACTACACCATAGCCTGCAGCATGTGTCACTGTAGCCAGTGTAGATAAACCAAACAATGCCAAACTCAATATTGTTTTTTTCATATGCTACATCCTGTGTTTAAACGATCCAACACGGGTCGTACTTAGAAAGTACGACCAATTTCGAATTGGATATTTTTAGTGTCATCGCCATCTTTATCATTCAACGGATACGCATAGCTGAGTGACAATGGGCCAATCATGGTAATCCAAGTAAAGCCTACACCCACGCTATAACGCATTTCACCGAAGTCGAAGCCGTAATTGTCTTTACAGTACTTTCTTAAGTCAGCAGATGAAGAAATATCGCACTGAGTATCAAAGACTTGTGCGCCTTCTGCAAAAATCACTGGACGAACTTGACGTGTCCAATCCCCTTTAAATGGCACTGGTAACGCCAATTCTGTACCGAATTGGACTAAAGCATTACCGCCCACTTCTTCCAAATCGTAATTTTCCAATGAATTATGTTCTGCATAAACACTGTCATATTTAGGCCCAAGCGTGCTGTTGTCATAACCACGCACCGAACCATAACCACCCGCATAGAAGTTTTTATAGAACGGCAAATCATTACCAAAACCTAACTTACCATAGCCACGTAAGACAAAATCCTTGCCTAATGGGAAATAAGCCTGTGCATCATAAGTCACTTTTTGGAATTCTACATCACTACCAGGCAAAGCAATTTCAGCATTAACACGATGCGACATACCATTGGTTGGGAAAATTGGACGGTTTAAGGTGTTATACGACCATCCCAAGTTTAGATTGTAAGTTAAATAATCACCAGAAAAACGATCAGCTTTAAGTTCTGTTGTACAAGGATCATTATTATCTACACAATAATTTGATGAACCAATTTCTTTACCACCATTTTCCAATAAATAGTCACGAATATACGTTGAAACTCGATTACCCGTTGTAACTTCAGTCTGGTCAATGTTTAAACCTGCACTAATGCTTTGGTTTTCATCAATTGGGTAACCAAAGTTAATTCCACCACCGAAACTATCAGTCACATAATTGTTTACGTTATAATTATCATCTAACTTGGTTTTACGGTAGTACATGTTGTAACCACGACGCACACCATCAATCGTGAAGTATGGATCAGTCACACTCAAGTTATAATAGTCTTGGGTTTCAGAACGTGATAAATCAATCGAAACTGCGTTACCTGTACCCAAAAAGTTGGTTTGGCTTAAACCAGCTTGGAATGTCACACCACCGCTTTGCGAGAAACCTACCGCCAAAGTACTGGTACCTGAGTGCTGTTCTTCTACATTAACATTTAAGTCAATTTGGTCAGGCACGTTGGGAATACGCACAGGCTTAACATCAACAGTTTTAAAGAAACCTGTACGTTCTAAACGGACTTTAGATAAGCCGATTTTTTCATTACTTGCCAATGCGCCTTCCATTTGACGCATTTCTCGGCGAAGCACTTCATCGGCAGTTTTACTGTTACCAGCGAAGTTAATACGACGCACTGTAACTTGCTGACCTGGGTTAATGTAGTAGTTTAAATCGACCAGTTTCGTTTCTTTGTCAATTTGAGGCACAATATTAACTTCGGCATAGTAATATCCTGCATTGCCATATTTACGTAGCAACAATTGTTTCACCGCATTCACTTTTTCTTGTGAATAGGTTTCACCATCTTTATAAATTTGCAGTGCGGTCAGTTCTTCTGGTTTGTACAAAGCATCGCCCAAGAACTTGCTTTTGCCAAACTTGAATTGCTCGCCTTCATCCACCGAAACTTCAACAAAAATATGCTTTTTGTCTTCGCTCAAGTTCAAGCTAGAGTTAGTGATATTGAAGTTGATATAACCTTTATTAAGATATAACGCACGTAATGCTTCCAAGCTTGCTGCCATTTTTTCGCGTGCATAGCGGTCATTACGGGTAACAATCGAACTCCAGCTACTTTCTTTAACTGCAAACGCCTGCTTAATGTCGCTTTCTTTAAATACCGTATTACCAATGATGTTGATATCTACCACTTTGGCAGCTTTGCCTTCAACAAACTCTACAGTTAAATCTACACGGTTATTTGGACGTGCTGTGGTAATGACACGTACATCCGCATCATAACGACCTTGCTGCATATACTGCTGTTCAAGTTCAGATTCTAAAGTTTGTAGTGCTGACTTTTTCAGTACTTCACCTTCAGCCACACCCATTTTCTTTAAACCATCTTCCAACGCTTCTTTTGGAATCAGTTTATTGCCTTTAAATTCAACCTTAGAAATGATTGGGCGCTCAACCACTTTAAACACTAAAGTGTCGGCTTCACGACTGGCCTGAATGTCATCAAACAAACCTGTGGCATAGAGTGAACGAATCGCATTGGCCAACACTGCTTCATTGACACGATCACCACTATTCACTGGAATCATTCCATAGACATTGGCTGGCGTTAAACGAACAAGACCATCTATTTTTATATCTCGCGCAATAAATTCATCTGCTGCATATACTTGTTGTGTTGCCGCCATTGCACTAACCAGTGCCAAGGGCATAAATAAATGTGTGTGCTGCATGCCAGTCTTTTCCAATGTTAAATTTATTTCGTATCTACGTTGTTATAAACGCATAATGTCATTAAATAATGCAAGGAGCATCATACTTCCAAGCAGTACCATACCAATTTTTAAACCAACTAATTGTATTTGTTCAGAAACAGGTTTTCCACGAATCAGCTCGATAAAATAATAAACTAAATGCCCGCCATCCAACATTGGAATTGGCAATAAATTTAGAATTCCTAAGCTTACGCTCATAAGTGCCATAAAGGAAATAAAAGTTTGCCACCCCATTTCCGCACTTTGCCCTGCGACTTTGGCAATAGTAATTGGGCCTGATAAGTTATCTAAACCAATTAAACCACGTACCATTTTGACAATAGAATTCAGAATCATGCTAGACAGCTGACCTGTTTTATCTACCGCCATAAATAAAGCTTCACTCGGGCTGTATTGAATGGTTTGCTTAAAATCTTCTGGAATGACAATTTTTCCAGGATCACTTTGCACACCCAATACACCCGAAACATTGCCCATATTGTCACGTTTGCCTTGCGGCATCACTTCCAGTTGCTGTACTTGATTGTTACGCAGCACATCTACTTTCAGTAATTTTTCTGACGATGCTTGAACAACTTGTACCACATCGTACCAGTCATTCATTTTGACGCCATCAATCGCAATAATTTGATCGCCGACTTGCATACCTTGACGAATGGCCGCACCATCTTCACTTAACTTACTGACAATTGCAGGAATTTGTGGGCGATACGGTGTAAAACCCAAGATATCTAAAGGTGATTGGGATTGATCATTTAAGAAATTTTGAATGGGTAAGCTAAATGTTTTGATTTCACCTGCGCGTTCCGCCTGTACCTGGATCTTGCCTGTTTCACCTACACGATCTACCAAGGCAAAGTTCAGCTTTTCCCATGTCGTCACAGGCGTACCATCAATGGCGGTAATCTTATCACCTACTTGCATTTGCGCTGCCGCCGCAGGTGTATCTGCCAGTACCTTACCCACACGGGTATTCAACTGTTCTTGAGAGGGTAAAAATAATAGCCAGAACAATAATATGGCAAAAATCAGGTTGATTAACGGACCTGCTGCCACAATCGCAATACGTTTCCACGGATGCTGACGATTAAAGGCATAAGGTAGGTCTGCTTCTGCAACGTTTTCTTCGCGTTCATCAAGCATTTTGACATAGCCACCCAAAGGCAGTGCCGAAAGCTGATATTGAATCCCCGATTTTTTAGACGTCCATTTTAAAATGGTTGGCCCAAAGCCTATGGAATACACCAAAACTTTGACACCTAATTTACGTGCAACAAAGTAGTGCCCAAACTCATGAATTGCAATTAAAGGTCCTAGCAAAAGAATCGCTGCAACCACAATAAATAAGGCACTCATGCTTTAGCTTCCTTTATTCAACACAAAATACTGTGCAATAGCACGAGCATTTTGGTCTGCCTGCAAAATCAGTTCAATGCTTTCTGCGGCTGAATTTTGTATTTGGTTCAAGGTATGCTCAACCACTGTCGCAATTTCAGTAAAACGAATTTTTTGCTGCAAGAATGCTGCAACAGCAATTTCATTTGCTGCATTTAAAATAGCAGGCGCCAGACCACCTTCTTGCATGGCTTGACGTGCCAGACTTAAGGCAGGAAAACGTGTGGTATCGGGTGCTTGAAAATCAAGCTGATGATTGACAAACAAATCTAAAGGCGGAACATGCGTTTGGATACGCTGCGGCCATGCCAAAGCATGCGCAATAGGCGTACACATATCAGGATTACCCATTTGCGCCAAAGTTGAACCATCCACATATTGAACCATGGAATGAATAATACTCTGTGGATGAACTACAACTGTAACAAAGTGTTCTGAAATTGCAAAAAGATGACACGCTTCGATTAATTCCAAACCTTTGTTCATCAAGGTTGCAGAATCTACCGAAATTTTTTGTCCCATAGACCAATTTGGATGTTTGCACGCTTGAGCAGGGGTAACGTGTTGCAGTTCTTCTAGGCTATGATTTAAAAATGGACCGCCCGAAGCAGTCAGTAAAATTTGTGATACGCCTAACTTAGGTTGTCCATTTCTTTCGGTTTGTAAATAATGTTCAGGCAAACATTGAAAAATCGCGTTATGTTCAGAATCTACAGGCAATAACAAAGCACCATGTTCACGTGCCGCCTGCATCATGATGTCGCCCGACATCACCAAGGCTTCTTTATTGGCCAATAACACGCGCTTACCCGCTTTAACCGCAGCCAGTGTAGGCAATAAACCTGCCGCACCGACAATGGCTGCCATCACCACATCCACTTCAGGATGTTCGGCAACTGCGATTAAACCCGCCTCATCGCTTAAAATTTCAATCCCTGAAATGTGTTGCTGTGCAAGTAACTGCTGCAATTCATCAACTTTTGCCGCAGGTACAACCACAATTTTAGGATGATACTGTTTGCATATTTGAACCAGTTCTTGAATTCGGCTATGTGCCGTCACGGCAAAAACTGAATACTGCTCAGGATGTTGTTGCAGTACTTTTAGGGTGCTTTGTCCAATTGAACCTGTCACACCCAAGATACAAACAGCTTGTGACATTTATAAATCTACGCCAATAAGTTTTAAAACATACATACCCGCAGCAAAAATTGGAGCTGCTGCAAGCAAAGAATCAATCCGATCTAGCACACCACCATGACCTGGCAAGACGCGCCCAGAGTCTTTAATACCTGCACGGCGCTTGATCATGGATTCAAATAAATCGCCCAATACCGAGCTAAATACCGTAATCACCGAAAGAATCAGGAATAAAATATGTTGTGCCAAAGTCAGGTCTAAATACACCACTTCAACAACAATCACGATTAGCATGGCAGTAAAAACACCGCCATATAAGCCTTCTACTGATTTGTTTGGACTGACATTCGGTGCAAGTTTTTTCTTGCCCAGTTTACGCCCAACAAAATAAGCACCTGAGTCTGCACCCCAAACCAACAAGAACAAGTACATTAACCACCACGGCGAACTATTCCATACGGAAAAAATTGCAGTGACCGCAGCAGAAATTAGAATAAAACCAATAAAACTTAAGCTTGGGTTATACCATGCATCGTATTCTGGATAAGACTTGACCCAATAAATACTGAGTAACCATGTCAAAATAGAAGCTGCCCAAAGTAACAAGGCAATATCACTAAAATAAAGTGCCATTGCTGCCAAAGCGGCAGTCAATACACCAAAGCCCCAAGCCACAGGTTTGAGGATATATTTAGTTTTTCTTGGCATGAGTTTGAACCACTCATAGCCCGCAACCCCTGCTGCAACAATCATCAGCATAAACATTGGATAGTGCGACTGAGTTGCAAACATACAACTCAACACCACAGCAACCAATACCAATGCGGTAATAATCCGCTCTAACATGTATTAATTCTCAATTTTCTCTTGTTGAATTTGCTCAGAAGTTTTACCAAAACGACGTTCGCGACCACCAAATACTGCCAGTGCATCGTCAAATTCTTCTATGCTAAATTCAGGCCACAAGGTTTGGGTAAAATACAATTCAGCATACGCAGCTTGCCAAAGTAAAAAGTTGGACAATCTAAAATCGCCACCTGTACGAATCAACAGATCGACAGGTGGTAGGTCTGCCAGACTGACATATTGACCAAAAATTTGTGTATCTATTTGTTCAATATCAATTTTATGCGCCACAACATCTGCTGCAATTTGTTTTGCAGCTTGTGCCATATCCCACATACCACCATAACTAATGGCAATTGTGAGTGTCATGCTGTTGAAATTAGCAGTCCTTTGTTCGGCATGCAACATTAACTCACGCAAATGCGGCGACAAACGTGAACGGTCACCAATAAAACGTAAGGCAATATTGAATTTTTCCATGCGTGGTAATTGCTCATGAATTGTGGTTTCCAGCAATTGCATGAGTAAATCCACTTCAAACTGCGGACGATTCCAGTTTTCACTCGAAAAAGCAAAAACGGTTAAAGCTTGAATGTGTTTTTTTCTACAATGTTCAACAATCGGGTCAAGTACATCTTTACCAGAGCGATGTCCTTCCCCTTTTTGCATTTGATTTTTTTTTGCAAAACGATTGTTGCCATCCATAATGATGGCAACATGTTTTGGCAAAGACGCGCTGTCTTCCGATGTGGTCATTGATTAGACCTTCATCAACTCAGCTTCTTTTGCAGCAAGACGTTTGTCTACTTCTGCAACGTATTTGTCTGTGATTTTTTGGATGTCATCTGCTGCACGGCGCTCATCATCTTCAGAAATTTCTTTATCTTTCAATAATGCTTTGATGTCGCCCAATACATCACGGCGGATGTTACGAATAGCAACTTTGGCATTTTCTGCTTCAGAACGCGCAACTTTTTGCATGTCACGACGAGTTTCTTCAGTCAATGCTGCAAGCGGTACACGAATTGCATCGGCTGTGATTGGGTTTAGACCCAAATCTGACTCACGAATTGCTTTATCAATTGCAGACACCATTGAACGCTCAAATGGCTGAACCAATAAGGTACGTGAATCTTCTACACCAATGTTGGCTACTTGGTTAAGTGGCACATCGGAACCGTAGTAAGAAACCATCACACCATTTAAAATTGATGGATGTGCACGACCTGTACGTACTTTGGCAAAACCATGTTCTAAAGACTCTAAAGTCTTGCTCATACGTTCTTCGCTGTCTTTTTTAAGATCGTTAATCATAAGATCTTCCTTACTGTATTCTAAAATTTGAGTCAAAATATAGGGTTAAATTAGACCGTAGTATAAAGAGCTTTGTGGCTCACGTACATTAGTTCGTAACGTGAGTACCTTCTTTTTCGCCCATCACTACAGAAAGCAATGCACCTGCTTTATTCATATCAAAAACTTGCAACGGCACATTGTGATCGCGGCATAAGCAGATTGCAGTTAAATCCATAACACCTAATTTTTCATCCAACACCTGGTCAAATGTAAGTGTGTCATATTTCACCGCATCTTCGTATTTGCTTGGATCTTTGTTATATACGCCATCTACTTTGGTCGCTTTTAAGATCAAGTTAGCTTCGATTTCGATACCACGTAAACATGCTGCTGTATCTGTGGTAAAGAATGGATTGCCTGTACCCGCAACGAACACACACACTTCACCTTGAGTCAGGTGACGAATCGCATCACGGCTTGAGTAAGACTCAACCACTGTACCAATAGGCAATGCAGACATTAAACGGGTTTTGATGTTACGGCGCACCAAGGCATCACGCATGGCTAAACCGTTCATCACCGTTGCCAACATACCCATTTGGTCGCCTGTTACACGGCCAACTAAGCCATCTTTTTGTAATTGGCTGCCACGGTATAAGTTACCACCACCGACAACAATACCCACTTGCACACCTAAACCGACCAAGTGTGCAATTGCCAAAGACATTTGATCGAGCACTTGCGCATCAATCCCCATGTCTTTATTACCCGCAAGTGCCTCACCCGATAGTTTCAACAAGATACGTGCATAACGTGGCTTTTTTGAATCTAACATTGTCATTACTCCAATTCTAAATTCTAAACTTTAATTTTTTACAATTTGTATGGCTTACAGCTAGCAATCCAAATCTGCAAAGCATTATGCAGATTTGACCTGAATCAGCTTGGCAAATAAGTCGTATTCATCGGCATCGGTAATTTCAACTTCAAGTAAATCACCTGCTTTAATCACGCTCTTGTCAATATCTTCTACAAAGACGTTGCCATCAATTTCTGGCGCATCTGCATAAGAACGTGCCACTGCGACTGGAAATTCTTCTTCCAAATCATCTACCAACACGGTCATGGTTTGACCAATACGTTTTTGCAGTTTAGCTGCTGAAATTTCTTGCTGAACCTGCATAAAACGCTCATAGCGTTCTTGCTTGATTTCTTCTGGCACATGATCTGGCAAGTCGTTTGCTGCCGCACCTTCAACAGGTGAATAAGTAAAGCAACCAACACGGTCTAATTGCGCTTCTTTTAGCCAGTCGAGCAAAATTTGGAAATCTTCTTCTGTTTCGCCTGGAAAACCCACCACAAAGGTTGAACGAATCACCAGCTCAGGGCATTTTTCACGCCAAAGTTTTAAACGCTCCAACGTGTTTTCGCTGTGCGCAGGTCGCTTCATCAACTTTAATACTTTCGGGCTGGCATGTTGGAATGGAATATCCAAATAAGGCAAAATTTTGCCTTGTGCCATTAAATCAATTACAGCATCCACATGCGGATATGGATAGACATAGTGCAAACGCACCCAAATACCCAATTGCCCTAAGGCTTCACACATATCATAGAATTTGGTTTTAACAGGCTGACCGTTCCAAAAGTCCAATTTGTATTTGGTATCTACGCCGTAGGCAGAAGTATCTTGAGAAATTACCAATACTTCTTTTACGCCTGCACGTTTCAGTGCCGCAGCTTCTTCTAATACCGAACCCACAGGACGCGAAACTAAATCGCCACGCATGCTTGGAATGATGCAGAAAGTACAGCGATGGTTACAGCCTTCTGAAATTTTAAGATAGGCATAATGTTTAGGCGTCAAACGAATGCCTTGTTCAGGTACCAAATCAATAAATGGATTATGTTTTGGTGGCTCAGGAACATATTGATGCACCGCTTCCATCACGTCCTGATAAGCAGCCGCGCCAGTCACTTTTAATACGTTGGGATGCATTTGACGAATTTTATCTTCATCTTTACCCAAGCAACCTGTCACAATGACACGACCATTGGCATTCATGGCTTCGCCAATCGCGTCTAAGGACTCTTGTACTGCAGATTCAATAAAACCACATGTATTGACAACAACTAAGTCAGCACCTTCATAATCAGATGCGACATCATAACCTTCAGTTTTTAACTGAGTTAAAATTCGTTCGGAATCTACCAATGCCTTAGGACAACCTAAAGAAACAAAACCGACTTTGGGGGATTTCATAGAATCTGCACTCCACTAGAATGCGCGTATTGTATGACTTTTCTTTGCATAAAAATAGAGAAATAGCCGACTCTTTGCATAATGCACCAAAATACAACCATTCAGGCTGAATGATTTAAATATTGCACCATTTTAATGCATTTTTTATTTACAGTGTTTCTGTTATCCGTTATATCTTGAAAATTCAGTCCAGTTCCTGCGCATTTTTCCGATTCTTCAGTGATAAATGCACTAAAAACGAAAAGTTGGCGTGCATTTTGCTTAATTCGCCTCAATTCGATCCAAATTTGGAACATGGCTGACAGATGACAATGCCCTTGCACAATATTTCATACAGGAAGCATTCACGAATGGATCAGACCCAGAGCATTGACTATCGTCTTTTGGTGGATAACCTCAGCACCGCAATTTTACTGGTTGATCGTGACCTGAATATTTTTTATTTAAACTCGTCTTGTGAAGCATTGTTTGATATCAGTTTAATTCGCGCTTCGGGGCAACCCGTTTTAAATTTGCTGCACATGCCTGATGATGAGTTCAATACGCAAGAGGCTTTCCTGAATACCATCAAAACTGGTCAACCCTACACCCGCCGTGAAGCGACCATTAATGTCAATTTTAAAGATATTCATGTCGATTACACTGCATCACAGTTAAATGCAGGCAAGCCTTATCATCCTCTTTTGCTGATTGAATTGAATCCGATTGATCGGATGCTCAAAATTTCCAAAGAAGAAAACTTTATTCAACAGCATCAAGTCGCACGTCAGCTGATTCGTGGTGTGGCACATGAAATTAAAAACCCGCTTGCAGGAATTCGTGGTGCGACACAACTGTTAGCACGAAGTTTAAATGACCCGAAATATGATGAATTTACCGACATTATTATTAGCGAGGTAGATCGTTTAAGAAACTTGGCCGATACCATGCTCGGCTCACGCCAACTACCAAGCTATGAACTGGTCAATATTCACGAACCTTTAGAACGGGTGCGCAGCCTGATCGTCAATCAAACTAAAAACAAAATAAATATTATCCGTGATTATGACCTTTCTTTACCTGAAGTCATGGCAGACCGCGATCAATTGATTCAAGTCATGCTGAATATTTGCGCCAATGCAGTACAAGCCATGACCGAACATCCCGATTTCTTTACCGAGCATCGACCTGAATTGATTTTAAGAACTCGTATTCAACGCTTGGTTACCATTAATGGTGTGCTGAATCGTTCTACCGTACGTGTTGATATTGAAGATAACGGCCCAGGCGTACCTGAAGACATTTTAGAATCCGTGTTTTATCCATTGGTGACTGGACGCGCAAACGGTACAGGACTTGGTTTGAGCATCGCACAAAATATTATGCATCAACATAACGGAATGATTGAATGCCAATCCATTCCAGGAAAAACAATATTTAGCTTATATTTACCTTGGGAGGCGAGTCATGTCGCGAAATAAAATTTGGGTGATTGATGATGACCGTGCAATGCGCTGGGTACTGGAAAAAACTTTTAGAGAAGAAGGTTTTGAAGTCACCAGTTTTGAAGAAGCACAGTCTGCACTAGATGAGTTAAACCAAGATGCACCCGATGTAATTTTGACCGACATTCGCATGCCTGGAATTGATGGTTTAACTTTTCTTGGCAAAGTCAAAGTCAGTTATCCCGACTTGCCTGTGATTATTATGACTGCGCACTCCGATTTAGAATCGGCAGTATCTAGCTATCAAACAGGTGCATTTGAATACCTACCCAAGCCTTTTGATATTGATGAAGCACTTGCTTTAGTCAATCGTGCAATTTTGCATATCACCAAACTACAACAGCAAGAATCTGCAAAATCGACAGTGCAGCCAATTCAATCGACAGAAATTATTGGTGAATCGCCTGCCATGCAGGAAGTGTTTCGTGCGATTGGTCGTTTATCGCAATCACACATTACTGTGCTCATTAATGGTGAATCAGGTACAGGCAAAGAGTTGGTGGCGCATGCACTGCATCGACACTCACCGCGTAGCAGCAAACCATTTATTGCGCTGAATATGGCAGCCATTCCGAAAGATTTGATTGAAACCGAACTTTTTGGACATGAAAAAGGTGCATTTACAGGTGCCAATACACAACGTCAGGGACGCTTTGAACAAGCCAACGGCGGCACCTTGTTTTTAGATGAAATTGGTGATATGCCTTTTGAAACCCAAACCCGCTTATTGCGCGTCTTGGCAGATGGTGAATTTTATCGGGTTGGTGGACATATTCCTGTCAAAGTGGATGTACGGATTGTCGCAGCAACACATCAGGATTTGGAAAAACTGGTACAAGATGGACGCTTCCGTGAAGACTTATATCATCGCCTGAACGTCATTCGGATTCATATTCCTAAACTAGCGCATCGCAGTGAAGATATTCCAATGTTGGCACAGCACTTTTTGGCACGTGCAGGCAAAGAATTAGGCGTGAGTCCAAAAATATTGCGTCCTGAAACAGTCGAATATATGCAGCAATTGCCGTGGCAAGGTAACGTGCGCCAATTGGAAAACACTTGTCGCTGGCTTACCGTGATGATTACAGGACGTGAGGTCTATCCTGAAGATTTACCAACCGAACTCAAGCAAATTCCAATTGAAAAATTAGCCGAACATTCTGCGCTTCATGTGGCAGATCGGGTATCTATGCAGCATTGGGATGAATTACTTGGGCAATGGGCAGTACAAAAGTTAAAAAATGGCGAGATGAAACTTCTGGATATCGCCATTCCAATGTTTGAACGCACCTTAATTAATGCTGCACTGCAACAAACCCGTGGACGTAAACGTCATGCCGCTGAATTATTGGGTTGGGGACGTAATACTTTGACGCGAAAACTCAAAGAATTAGGAATGGACAGTGCCGATGATGAAATAGAAGAAGATATGGAGAGCTAAACGCAGAAAAAATATCTAATCCATAAAAATATAGGGAAATTCAGCTTTTGAATTTCCCTATTTTTATATCTTAGACTCTCTAAGTTAAGTGCAATTAAGCCGCGGTAAATCCAACATAGCGAGATAAACCTTGCACGCCTAAATCCGTTTTATAAATCAAATATTGCGGATAACGACTTGAAGTCAGTTCTTGCCACATATCCAACTGATCATCATGTGCATGAATTTCATCGACACTGCGTGGCATGCTTTGTTCAAATACATCTGAGGCATATTCAAAACCCAAATCCATTGCGACAAACAAAGTATGCTCGCAAGGCTGAATATATTGTTCTTCTGCCCAATCAATAACAGCATGTTGGCAATGTGGGCAAAGCAAATTTTCAGTCGCAGGCGTATTCAGTTCAATGAGTTGATATGGCATAGAGCAGCATCACCAATAGTAAAATAGATAAACATAAAATCTGTTTGCATCATAACAAGCAATTTCTATATTTTGCGCTAAGCACGGCTTATAATTATAGAAATTTTTTTAATTATACTTATGGCAACTCTAGAAAATGCAATTACACTTGCAGTACAACAACATACAGGGCAGCTAGATAAAGGCGGTCAGCCTTATATTTTGCATCCCTTACGTGTAATGTTGCAATTACAACAGCCCGATCAGCAAATTGTCGCTGTGCTGCACGACATTCTTGAAGATACCCACACCACAGCACAAGACCTGCAAAATTTAGGATTTCAAACGCATATTATTCAAGCAATTCAGGCGCTCACCAAACTGCCGCATGAAACTCGTGTTCAAGCGGCTATGCGTACTGCACAAAATCCGCTTGCCTGTGCTGTAAAAATTGCAGATGTGCAAGACAACATGAATTTAACGCGGATTCCCAATCCTACAGCACGTGATTTAGCCCGTTTAGAAGAATACCGACAAGTTTTAGAGATTCTGCAAAAAGCACAGCAATAAAGCACAATTAAAGATTGACAACATGCAACGATGCCACTTTAATTTAAGTATTGTTGCATAAATGGAATTTAGTCATGCTTACAGATTTGGATGATTTTTATTGTTTTGCCCAAGTGGTCGAACATGGTGGATTTAGTGCAGCAGAACGCGCCACCGATATTCCAAAATCCAAACTTAGCCGACGCGTACACAACCTAGAAGAACGCTTAGGTGTGCGTTTAATTCAGCGCAGCTCACGTCATTTTGCGGTCACAGAAATTGGTATGAATGTGTATCGGCATGCGCAAGTAATGATGAATGCTGCCCAAGCCGCGCACGACTTGGTCGATCACCTAAGTATTCAACCGCGTGGTGTAATTAAAGTCAGCTTACCTGTTTCAATTGCACAAAATGAAATTGCCAAAATCTTGCCTGAGTTTTTGAAAGCCTACCCTGAAATTAAAGTACAGCTAATTGTCAGCAACCGTCGTGTCGATATCGTCAACGAAGGGATCGACATTGCCCTGCGTGTCCGCTCAAATTTAGATGATGATCCAAGTTTGGTGATTCGCAAATTCAGCAACATCGAACAACATCTATTTGCCAGTCAGGCTTATTTGAATGAATTTGGCGATTTGAAAAAACCTGAAGATTTAAGTCATCATAAAATTTTAAGCATGTCGGATGAGCATTTAGATCAATACATGGTTGTGCATGATCAACAGCAGCAACCGAAAAAAATTAAGGTCAACCCTACAGTCATGGGTTCAGATTTAATGATGCTAGCGCAATTGGCACGACAAAATTGTGGCATTGTGTTGTTGCCTGACACGATTGTTGAAGATTATGTTGCATCGGGTGAATTGGTTCGTGTTTTACCCGACTGGCACGCACCGCATGGTATTTTCCATGCCGTCTATCCATCACGCCGTGGTTTATTACCTGCTGTACGTGTATTTATCGACTATTTGGTCGAAAAGCTAACCATTCGTTAGCACATAGGATCTTTTGATTTCAGATACGAAACAGCAAAAAAAAAGCTTATCTAAGACAGATAAGCTTTGAAAACTACAATCTAAAATAAGAAAGCTAAAACAAAGAAACTACAGCAAGTATCTTTGACTTCAATTATAGCGATTGTTCATTTTTTAACAAATAGTTTAAAACTAAAGTCTAAGATGTTTTATCTATCAGTCTTAACCTGAAAGCATTCGTGCATTAAATTTCAGGATAACTCCCCGTACCTTCTGGCCACGGCGATAACACTTCAAAGCCTGTATCAGTCACAGCAACCATGTGTTCCCATTGTGCAGAAAGTGATTTATCTGTCGTCACCACCGTCCAGCCATCTTTCAGTTCTTTCACACGCGCTTTGCCCGCATTCACCATCGGCTCAATAGTAAACACCATGCCTTTTTTAAGCACCAAGCTTTGTCCAGGCTGACCATAATGCAGCACACTTGGTTGTTCGTGATACACCTGCCCAATACCATGTCCGCAATATTCACGCACAATGCTAAACCCTTCACGATGCGCCACACTTTGAATGGCATAGCCAATATCGCCCAAAGTCGCGCCTGGTTTCACCGCATGAATCCCTGCGCGCATCGCCTCATAAGTGGTATCGACCAGTTTTTTCGCTTCTGGTTTCACCTGACCCACATAGTACATACGACTGGTATCACCATAAAAACCATCTTTAATCACTGCCACATCAATATTAATAATGTCGCCATCTTTTAAAATGGTTTTGGATGATGGAATACCATGACAGACCACTTCATTGGGTGAAATACAGGTGGTTTTGGTATAACCGTGATAGCCCACATTGGCAGGAATGACTTTTAAGGTATTTACAATATAATCGTGACACAAATCATCTAAGTATTCTGTCGTGACTCCGGGTTTGACATGCTCGCCAATCATCTGCAACACCTGAGCAGCCAAACGCCCCGAAATGCGTAATTTCTCAATATCTTGCTCTGATTTAATGCTGACTTTAAGGGCGCGCATGATGAACTCCTGACCTGAAGCCTAAGATTATAGCCCTTTCGGCTTGTAAAATCAGCTCAAGCTGCCAAACAAGTATCCATCGTCATGCGACCAACAGTTTTGTTTAAGAACTGCGCATTTAAAATAGCAACCAAAACTTATACTAGATAAGCCATCTATACTATGTGGGATCAGCATTTTTCAAAAATACATCAGATAAACAGTAAGTTATTTAATTTTTATAGTGAAGATTAAAATAGCCTACAAACACATATCATAAAAAATACTCATATGACCTATAAAATAAATTAGAAAATCATAGCTCGATCTACTAAAATCGCTTTCTTTTGTTTACATCTTATTTCTCTCCCATGACGAATTTACGCACACGGGATATTATTGCCTTGGGTTTTATGACCTTTGCGCTGTTTATTGGTGCAGGTAATATTATTTTCCCACCTATCGTGGCACAGCAAGCGGGCGAACACGTCTGGCTTGCTGCGCTCGGTTTTCTCATTACCGCAGTTGGCTTACCCGTGATTACCATTATGGCGTTGTCACGTGTCGAAGGTTCTATACAAATTTTAAGTTCGCCTTTAGGCAAAATCGCGAGCTTAATTTTAACAGTCGTCTGTTATTTAGCGGTTGGCCCGCTTTTCGCCACACCACGTACCGCTACCGTATCTTATGAAATTGGTTTCTCTGCCTATTTTGGCGATTCCGCGAGCACCTTATTCATTTATAGCGCCATCTATTTTGCCTTGGTGATGTTAGTTTCACTGTATCCACACAAAATTTTAGATACAGTGGGCTATGTACTTTCCCCGCTTAAAATTCTGTCATTACTAATTTTAGGCATCACTGCATTTATTATTCCGACAGGTACAATTTCACCTGCCATTCACAATTATGTGAACAGTCCTGTATCTGAAGGCTTTATTAACGGTTATCTCACTATGGATACCTTAGGTGCATTGGTATTCGGGATTGTGATTATTAATGCGATTCGTTCACGTGGCGTAACTGATAAAAAACTCATCACCCGCTATGCGGTATGGGCAAGTTTAATTTCAGGGATCGGTTTAACTTTAGTTTATCTAAGCCTATTTAAACTGGGGATGGGCAGTCACGATGTTGCCGCCAATGCCAGTAATGGTGCAGTCATTTTACATGCCTATGTGCAACATGCTTTTGGCGGATTTGGCTCGGTATTTTTAGCTGCAATGATTTTTATTGCCTGCATGGTTACGGCAATTGGACTGACATGCGCATGTGCTGGATATTTTGAGCAAATTACTAAAATTCATTATCGCCGTTGGGTATTTATTTTAGTGGGCTTTGCCTTTGTTATTTCCAATCTTGGACTCACCAAACTCATTGCAGTTTCAGTGCCTATTTTAAGCGCGATTTATCCACCTGCAATTGTGGTCATTCTACTCAGCTTTTTCTGGGGATTATTCCGTATTCCAACCCGCGTGATTGCACCTACTGCCGCAGTTGCATTGCTCTTTGGCATCATTGATGCAATGAAGGCCGCAGACTTAGCTAGATTCTTGCCAACCACACTGACCAATTTTCCCCTGAGTGAACAAAACCTCGCTTGGTTGATTCCTGCATTACTGATTTTTGTATTCGCTGCAATTCATGATCGAATGAAAAAATAGCCAGTACGGACTTCGAGCTCGGCTATTTTTTCAAGTCATGCTCTATTTTCGAGCTGTATTGTATTAAAGTCGTGTTTTATCCAAATACGAATTTAAGTTAGACAATAATTGTCAGGTTTTACCCAAACCCGCACTTATTGTTTCTTGTGCTAAAACTGCCTCTTTTTAAGGCAATTTATCAGTCATGATAGTAGCAACCCAAATAATTATTTGGTATAAATAAACAAATGAAATTAAAATATTTTCAATAAAAAACTAAAACAAAATAAATCATTCACCCATTTTAAGCAGAGCTCAAATTAACGCTAAAGTCGTATAGTCGCCCTCAAAATTAGCTGGCATAAAATATGCAAGTACGATTGAAATCGTATTTAAATGGCTTAAAAAACACACTACTTTTTATTATTTGGTAAATAAATGATAACAAATAGTAGTATTTCATATGAAAATGATGTTTTTTATCAAAATATGACTATAAGGGCTTGAAATAGTTTGCTAAACAAGGTAGAACAATAAAACCAATCTGACTAAAATGCTCTGATTTTAGTGATTTATAACAAGGAGGGATGGAGATGTTTTCACATTTCAATACGCAAGTCTTCATTAACGCTCTGAAGGCTAACCAAAATCTAGTTACTTTTTTAAGCACCACTTTTGCACTGATGCTGACCCTATTGCTCCAAGGCTCAATTCAAGGCAACTTGAAACCAACCTATTTTTTATATGCCTTATTGGTATGTATAGCCTTTGCGATTTGGACATCCATTGACCAAAAGTTTCGTGAACATAAAAACGTAGAAGTTCATTAATCTTACCCTAGCACCCACTCATTTTAGCTTTTTCGCTTTCACTTTGCGGCAGATGGATCACTCCTCTGCCGCCAAACTCAAAAAGTAGATTCTAATCATCATTCCTGATCTACAGCAAAAATCTCAAAATCTTCTACGGGCTACCAAGAAAAAATTAAACTGAGCAATTAGAATTACAACAATCCATAGATTGCGCCAAGCAATAACACACTAGTCCCACCCAATTCAGCCACAATCAATAACAGCATCGCCAAACTCATGCACCAACTTGGCAATGTCCATGCTGCAATTTGATGCGGTTGTTTAAATTGATTAGTGGTATCTTTAAGCAATCCATGCAAGATATAACTCAGAATAGAAAAGCTAAAAAATACTAAATTTAGAATCACACAAATTAAAATTACAGTGGCATCCCAAATACAAAAATAAGCCAAGACCGCTAAAATTAAACTTGCAGGTGCATATAACAAACTACTGCGATGTGCGATATCCACATAATAATGAGCACGCGCTTGGGCAGAAGCACGAATTTGCCAATATTTCCACACGCCTGTAAGCATCCCCACCCACAAAAATATTCCACTGAAAATAATCGCAAGGCGCACTGCCAAAGATAAACTTTCCATGTTTAACACTCTTTTATTTTTCGTGTGGCTATTTAACTACACTCGCAGACTACTAAGCTTGACTTTAGAGTCAGAATAAATACAAGTTTCTTTTTGGAACTCGTGTAAAGTAACTTTATTCTCATCATCCTTAAAACATTATGAGCACATTTGAAAGCTTAAATATTATATGTGCAGATGGTTATGCCCTCGCTGCCCGTTATTATCCAAATCAATATACACAAGCACAGCGTCTACCCGTCTTGATTTGTCCCGCGACAGGCATTACCAAGAATTTTTATCACGCTTTTGCCACATGGCTAAATGAACAAGGCTATGCTGTGCTGTGTTTTGATTTTCGTGGTATTGGTGATTCGTTACACGAACCATTGAAACAATGTGAAGCCAGTATTGTTGATTGGGGGCAGTTAGATATTCCTGCAGCAGTAAATACTTTGCTGCAAAAAACGCAAGCTGAACAAGTGGTTTTATTGGGACACAGCGCAGGCGGACAATTACTGGGGATTAATCCTGAATATCATAAAGTGGCAAAAGTCGTAGCTGTTTCAGGCTCTACAGGCCACACAAAAGGTTTAAAAGGTCGTACTCGCCTACTTGCCCCTGTGATGTTTAAAGTTATTTTTCCACTTGCCAGAATCACACATGGTTATGGCCCAACCAATGCAATTGGCATGGGCGAAAACCTACCTAAAAATGTGGCCCAACAATGGGCACAATTTTGTAGCAAACCCGGCTATGTCATCAATGCTATAGGCAAAACAGTTTCACAGCATTATCACGATGAAATTCGTTGCCCGATTACTGCTATTTGGAGTTCGGATGATGAGATTGCCACCGAAGCCAATGTGAAAGATTTACTCCGTCTCTATCCCCATGCATCGACTAATATGATTAAACTTAAACCAAAGCGTTATCAGCATAAAGCCATTGGGCATATGGCGATGTTTAAAAAGTCACATCGAAATTTATGGAATGTGATTGAAAATCAATTGGCAGTTTAATTTTTAGTGGCGAAGTCACATACAAATTAAACATTTGTTTTAGTTTCTCGCTTTTTCTTTTCCCTGTTTAAGCAACCAAATTTGTAATCCTGTTTGGTTGTTTCTTTTTTTCTATTCCATGCCACATTTCATGTTCAGCTTTTAAAATCCAGACTTATCACTGATACACATTTTCAGGATGAAACATCACAATCTTTTTATTACACCATAAAAAAGCTCCACCATTTCGGTAGAGCTTTTTGAGTGATTTAATTCAAAGCTTAGTAATTAGAGTAAGCGAATCATCACAGTTTTAATACGGTTACCATCAAGTTCTGTCACTTCAAAGTGCACACCTTGATAATCCAACTGCGTGCCGACCTGAACTTCACCTTGGGTTTTATCTAAAATCAAACCTGCAACGCTAATGTAGCCTGCATCTTCTTCAATCAGATCCATCATACCCAGTTCAAGTTCAAGCTGGTATAAATCCAGCATACCTGTTGCTTTCCATTCGTTTTCATTGGTTTTAACCAAATCTAACTGTTCGTCTGCATCAGGGAATTCACCTGCAATCGCTTCAAACACATCAAGCGGTGAAATCAAACCTTGAACATTACCAAACTCATCGCTGACTAAAACCAAAGAACCTTTAGAGGTACGTAACGTATTGATCGCATCAATCACTTTCATTTTTTCAAAAATGTAAATTGGACGCTGACGTTTAATTAAAGCTTTAAGCTCTTCTTCTTCGTCCAATACATCCAACAACTCTTTGGCACGTACAATACTAATGACTTTATCTAAACTACCACGACACACTGGGAATAAGCTGTGTGGTACAGATAGAATCTGTTCGCGGATTTGTTCAGGTGAATCTTCAATATCGACCCATGAAATTTGGCTACGTGGCGTCATAATTGATGCGACTGAACGCTCTGCCAAGGTCAAGACACCACCAATCATGTAGCGTTCTTCATCTGCAAACGCTTCTTGCGCTTCGTTATGCAAATCAGGGCTACTGGTTTCAACTCGCCCCCCCATCAATTTTAAAATTGAATCTGCAGTACGGTGACGTAACGGAATTTTTGCTTCATGTTTTGCAACATTGCGCTGACCAAATTGGTTAAACGCTTCAATAGCAATCGCAACACCAATACCCGAATAGATATAACCTTTAGGGATATGGAAGCCAAAACCTTCTGCAATCAAGCTGATACCAATTAATAGTAAGAAGCTTAAACACAAAATCACCACTGTTGGATGACGGTTCACAAAAGCAGTTAATGGCTTAGATGCAAGTAACATCACCAACATTGCAACCACCATGGCAACCATCATCACATAGATGTTGTCGACCATGCCAATTGCGGTAATGACTGAGTCTAAAGAGAAAACTGCATCTAGAACAACAATTTGTGCTACAACTGCGGCAAAACTTGCATAAACCACATTGGTCGTGACTTTGACTTCGGGTTTGCCTTCCATCTTCTCATGCAACTCTCCTACCGCCTTATAGACGAGGAACAAACCGCCACCCAAGAGAATGAGGTCACGCCCTGAAAAGGTTTTTTCAAATAAGGTAATTAACGGTTCGGTTAAAGTAACCAACCAAGAGATTGCAAATAACAATCCTAAACGCATAAACAACGCTAAAGATAAGCCAATCACACGGGCTTTATCACGCTGTTCTGGGGGTAATTTTTCTGCAAGAATTGCAATAAAGACTAGGTTATCAATACCTAATACGATTTCTAGAATAATAAGTGTAATTAAACCAACCCATATTCCCGGATCTAATAAAAACTCCATTAGTTCATAGCTCCGAGATAGTTAGCAGAAATCGAAATATAAAGTAGACCTGCGCACGGCGACGGATCCATAAAAGTAACCTTTTTAGCAATAGATAGCTTAATTATGCACAATCTTGAACATTTGTAATTAAATTTTTAATTTTTTTGAATAAAACTAAACAGTACGATCTATAAGATGGTTTTTACTTTATTTTTCACATTCTTAATTTTTTTAGAGCGATGACAGCCAAACAAAAGCCGTGAGAATGGATTAAAAATGTCAAATGAATTGTAATGTATTTTTAGACGCATTAGTCATAGATTACAACTGTAAGCCAACCCACACTTTAATCTAAACTTAAAATATTGATAAAAAACAACTATTGTTAAAAGATTAGACCAAAGCTTATAATTTTTTTGCAAAATTCAACGCAATAACCCGCACTTTTACCTAAAAGCCAAGTGTACAAATGTATTTTTTTAACTAAAATGCAGCCTAAGTTGATGGTTAAATTGATAATTCAACTTATAAAACCAGATAACTCACTACTAATCCAAACTAAAACAATTCTATAGGATTAATTGATATGACACATGAATATGGATTGAACTTAAACAAATGCCTACGCGCTTGGAAAAATAGCCATTTCAAAGCCAGCTTCTAAATCGAGATTCATCATATTTCGTCAGATTTCAACCAAATTTTAGCCACTGAAAGCATCTTGCTAAGCACATGAGTTTTCACATAAAATGTGAAATATCAAAAATACAATTAAAACAATGCAGGGAATATGCAATGTCCAAGAAATATTCAAAATTTCTACCATCCGCCGACCAATATGATATTGAACAATTTCCGTATTATTGGGTCACACAAGTACATGCTCAATATGTACAGAATGTCGATCAGGCACTTAAAAAGTATGGTTTAGATAATTCTCGCCGTCGTATTTTATTGGCATTAAGGTCAAAAGCACATGCGAGTGTGTCTGATTTGTCAGACATGGTGGTGTCAAAAATGTCAACTACAACTAAAATTGTTTATCGTTTAAAAGATGAAGGTTTGGTTGAAACTTATTCTTGTGATGATGATGCGCGTATCACTCGTGTCGTGCTTACTGAAAAAGGTAATGAGATGACCAACAAAATTAATGATCTGACTAGCGTTGTTTTAGAGCAGTCATTTGATGGTTTAACTCCACTACAAATTGAAAAAATGATGGAAAGTTTACGTCATATTTTTAATAATTTAGCACGCTAAACATCACGTTATTGTTCCACATCTGTTCTTATCCTATATAAGCACAAGATGTACTTAAAGATCGAAAAAATTGAGCTGGGGGCTTACTTTTTCGATCTTTGCTTTTGGTACATGTGAACACTCAAACTCGTCTACAGGAAAGCCCTGCACAAAGCTGTGTATGTTCGGTGTTTTCAAACTTAGCCATTCATCTAAACGTGCATGTGGAATAACAATAACAGAACGTTTGACTGGCCCAGGCTCATGAAATTCCTTCATCATCGCGTGATCAATTGCGTCCATGGTAATCATACTCGCAGAACGGACAATTTCTTCCGTGCCTTGCCCATCCTTTAAACGGCAAATTTCATACAGTGCTGCAATAAAAAAGGCCTGTCCATCTTTACGACGTACACCCCAACGCTGCGGTTTACTATCTATATATTTGGATTCATAAAATTCTGACACAACAATCGCGCCAAATTTACACTTATAAGCAGCTTCACTAAAACTTGGTTTTTCTAATAAAGTTTCGTTACGGCAATTATAGGTTTTTTGCGCAATACTTCTGTCTTCCGCCCATTTGGGAATCAAGCCAAAATTCACCGAGCGCCACTCTAAACCTTGTTCAGACTTAAACAATAGTGGCACACTCGAATTTGGATACGCTTCTTCAGCATATTCAAACGGAATTTCAGGCAGACCTAATGCAGATAATTGCGCTATGCTTATTGGTTTAAAATTGGCACACATATACAAATTGGATGATTAGACACACGCACTATATTATGCGTTTTGATCATGAACAGTAAGTGCGCACCCACGCATTCCTTCTTACTCAAACAAAACGCAGGACAAATAATTACCGTTAAGCTGGCAATGTCAGCCAATGCGTGCGGGTAAATTCTTCAAATATCCAGCGCCCATTAAAACGACCTAAGCCTGAGTTTTTCTCACCACCAAACGGTGCATTGGCATGATCGGCAACGGTAATACCATTAATATGTGTCATTCCAACATCAAACTGTGCTGCAAATTCTGCACCGCGTTCTACATTTGTAGTGCATACAGCAGCAGATAAACCATAGCGTGTATCGTTCGCTAACTGTAAGGCATGTGCGGTATCTGCTGCTTTGAGAATCGGTAAAATAGGTCCAAAACTTTCATTTTGTACAATTTCTGAATCGGCAGCGACATTCACAAAAACATGTGGTGCAACTAAGTTCCCCGTAACCCCGCCCGCATAAACCAATTCTGCACCCTGCGCCAGTGCTTTTTGAATAATATGCTGATGCTTTTTCACCTGTTCTGCATTAATAATTGGCCCAATCAAGGTGTCATTTTTATTCGGATCACCTACTACTAATTGCGACACACTTGCTAACAATTTTTCAAGATAGGCTGCATAAATAGACTGATCGACAATGACCCGATTGGTACTCATGCAAATTTGACCTTGATGCAAAAAGCGCCCCATCACAGTTAGTTCTACGGCCAAATCTATATCTGCATCATCCAAAATGACTAAAGGTGCATTGCCACCGAGTTCTAAGCCGACACGTTTTAAATGCTCACCCGCAACGGCCAGTTGCCCTACATGCTGTCCAACTTCTGTAGAGCCTGTAAATGAAATCATTTTAGGAGTTGCATGCTCAACAAAGTAATCACCAATTTCACGACTCGCACCCGCCACCACATTGAGTACGCCTGCAGGCAAGTCTGCTTCTTCGAACAGTTTACCGAGTATAGTTCCACCTGTGACTGGCGTATCACTGGCAGGTTTGAGCACTACACTATTACCACAAGCAATCGCTGTAACCACTGAACGCATAGACAAATGGAAAGGGAAATTCCACGGACTGATCACAGCAATAACACCCAAAGGTTTACGCAAAACAACACTACGGACTTTCGGATCTTTGCTTTCCAGTTGCGTCGTGGTCATTTGCTCGGGAAATTGTGCAGCTTCTTGAATAATCCCTAAAGCAGCATCGACTTCGATATTGGCTTTTAAACGGGTACTGCCCGACTCATCAATCAGCCACTGGATAATTTCTTCGCGTCGTTGCTGAATGACTTGCTCTAAGTTCTTAATGATGTATTGACGCAGACTTGTGGATTGAATCAATTGTTCATCAAAAGCTTTTTGCGCTGTACTATAGGCACTATCAACATCTACCACGCTGGCGCCCTGCATCTCAAAAATTGTAGTTTGATGATATGGATTCAAGTTTGGAATGGTTTTAGTAGATGTCCCAACCGACCACTTGCCGCCAATAAATTGTTGATTCAAATCTTGATATGCTGGCATGTATTTGTCCTTGCGCTACTTTTTATATATGACTTTCACTCTACTCCGCAGCTTGATGTTTTTCTAGCAGCAAGTACATCCTGTAACTATTCAGCTGTAAAATTTTCAAAAAACCATAAGCAAAATACAGGCAACAAAAAAGCCTCCGAAGAGGCTCATTTGTTTGTATTACACAATCAGTAAATCAAATCCTAAAGGATTAATCACCTGTATAACCTTTTAACTTTAAACGCGCTGCGTGTAAAAGTGGCTCTGTGTAACCAGAAGGTTGCTCGCCACCTTTGAAGATCAAGTCAGATGCAGCTTGGAATGCAATGTTATTAGCAAAGTCGTTAGACATAGGCGTGTATAGTGGATCATCAGCATTTTGTTGATCTACAATTTTCGCCATGCGCTGCATTACTTCTTCAACCTGTTCACGCGTTACAATTCCGTGACGTAACCAGTTGGCAACGTGCTGAGAAGAAATACGTAAAGTTGCACGGTCTTCCATCAGGCCCACATCATTGATGTCTGGAACTTTAGAACAACCTACACCCAGATCAACCCAACGAACGACATAACCCAAGATACCTTGGCAGTTATTTTCCAGTTCTTTTAGTTTCTCTTCTTCAGACCAGTTGGTATCAGTTGCAAGAGGTGGAGTTAACAAATCATCTAAAGGCAATGCTTCAGTTGCAAGCAATTCTTGCTGACGGTTTGCTACATTAATTTGATGGTAGTGAATCGCGTGAATCACTGCACCTGTTGGAGACGGAACCCATGCACAGCTTGCGCCTGCTTCAGGATGTTCAGTCTTGGTTTTGTACATGTCTAACAGCATGTCTGGTTTTGGCCACATGCCTTTACCAATCTGTGCTTTACCACGTAGACCTGTTTGTAGACCTACCATGACGTTACGGTTTTCGTAAGCTGGGAACCATTTTTGGCCTTTGATTTCGCCTTTACGAACAAATGGACCTGCTTCCATGAAGGTATGGATTTCATCACCTGTACGATCCATGAAACCGGTGTTAATAAAGATGGTACGGTCTTTCGCCTGAGCAATACAGTTTTTCAGGTTAACAGAGGTACGACGCTCTTCATCCATGATACCGATTTTCAGGGTTTTAGCAGGTAAGCCAAGCGCTTGTTCAGCACGTTCAAACAGCTCAACCGCAAATGCTACTTCTTCTGGACCGTGCATTTTTGGCTTAACGATATACATAGAACCGGTACGTGAGTTCTTGATCGTGTTCTCACCACGGATATCAGCCACAGAAAGCAATGGAGTGACCAATGCATCCATGATGCCTTCATAAATTTCTTCGCCATCTACAAGGATCGCCGGGTTTGTCATCAAGTGACCCACGTTACGAAGCAGCATCAATGAACGGCCATGAACCTTGGTCTCACCGCCTTCAACATTTTTGAAGGTGCGGTCAGCATTTAGTTTACGGGTAATGGTCTTGCCATTTTTCTCGATAGACTCTTCAAGCGTACCTTTCATCAAGCCTAACCAGTTACGGTAGCCTTCAACTTTTTCTTCAGCATCAACTGCTGCAACAGAGTCTTCCAAGTCTTGAATCGTCGTTACAGCCGCTTCAAGCACAACATCTTTCACGCCAGCTGCATCTGTCTGTCCAATTGGGCTGTTTGCATCAATCTGGATGATTGCGTGCAGGCCGTTATTTTTCAGTACGATTTCAGTTGGTGCAGAAGCTTCGCCATTGTAACCAACGAATTTAGAGCTATCCGCAACAGTTGTTGTAGAACCATCTTTTAGGCGAACAACAAGTTTGTTTGCTTCTACAGCATATTGAGTCGCGTCGGCATGTGAACCTTGCGCCAATGGGAAAGTTTCATTTAAGAAGTTTTTCGCGAATGCAATTACTTTTTCACCACGAACTGGGTTGTAGCCTTTACCTTTTTCTGCGCCATTTTCTTCAGAAATAACGTCAAAACCGTAAAGTGCGTCATATAACGAACCCCAACGTGCGTTTGCTGCGTTCAAGCAATAACGTGCGTTACGTACAGGTACTACGAGCTGTGGACCAGCCAATAATGCGATTTCTTCATCAACATTTTCGGTGGTAATTTGAAAATCTTCTACTTCTGGTAATAAGTAGCCAATTTCAGTCAAGAAAGCTTTGTAAGCTTCTAATTCAAATGTATTATTGCGGTGCCATTCATCAATTTTAGCCTGAAGCTCATCACGCTTTGCGAGTAATGTTTTGTTCTTAGGGCTAAGATCGACAACGACTTGCTCAAAGTTTTTCCAGTATGTATCACTGTCCAAACCAGAACCTGGTAATGCTTCATTTTCGATGAAATCGTAAAGTTCTTTAGCAATCGCTAACTTGCCTTTTTGAATACGTGCAGTCATTGTCTTTCCTGATATTGCTACTTTTTATACAAGAGATTCTAGTATACTGATTTATATTTAGCTGAATAGTATTATCACATTTCAAAATAACGATCATTTATTACAAGATGAATGACAACAATCATCATAAATCCTGATCAGAAACACGACACTATTACTCATCTAAATACACTTTTACAGTGTATAAAGTTTTTGAAATGTCGAAATTAGACTTAAGTTCAGATTTTGTTGTAAAAATCGGCGTCAGTCTTATTGCAACCCTTCAAGATTAAGCCATGTTTATGACAAAATGTCGATAAAACCAACAGTCACATCTTTTCTATCATAAAAAAGCGCCTAGTTCTAGGCGCTTAAAAGATCAACTGATTTGATGTTTGGCTTCGGTGGCCTGTATCTGTCGATGTTCTTCATTTAAGTAATCATCAGACTGCATTTCCAATAAACGTGAACGTGTGCGTTCAATTTCAAATGCCAGTTTTTCGCCCTGATAAATTTCAATAATCGAATCTTCAGAAGTCAGTAATAACTTGACACCACGATCATAAAATTCATCGACCAAATAAATAAAACGACGTGTTCCTTCAGACAAGAAGTCTGTTAAATGCGGTACATTGCTCACCAAAACCGTGTTGTAGATGTTGGCAATTTCAATAAAGTCTGCAGGACTACGCGGTTTAAAGCACAGTTCTGAAAATTCACACCACAACACATCTTCAGTATGCGCAATTGTTTCAACAATACGTTGGTTGATAATAATTGGCTCAGAAGAATAATGTTGTGTATTACTCAAAGCACTGAAACGCTGTGCCATCCAGTTTTGATTATCATGCGTTAAAGGCGATTTAAATAATTGCGCCTGTTTCAAAACACGTAAGCGATAATCTACACCAGCATCGACATTTAGCACTTGGCAATGTTTTTTGACCATTTCAATGGTTGGAATAAAACGATCTCGATGGATACCATTTTTATATAAACCGTCTGGGGCGATGTTAGATGTTGCCACCAAAGTAATGCCACGATGGAATAATTTTTGGAACAAGTCACTCAGAATCATCGCATCAGTCACGTTAGATACGAAAAATTCATCGAAACAAATCACCACTGCATCTTTATAAATTTGGTCTGCAACAGAATCGAGCGGGTTACGCTGCCCTGAAAGTTTGTTCAGTTCACGATGCACATGCTGCATAAAGTGGTGAAAGTGCATACGTGTTTTACGTCTAAATGGAATCGAGTCGTAAAACTGATCCATGAGCCATGTTTTACCACGACCTACACCACCCCACATATAAACACCCTGTGGTGCTGTTTGGCGGCGGAAACGGCGGAACGCTTTTTTTGATGCTTTATAGCGTTGAATTAATTCCTGCCACACACGCTCAAGTTCGTGTACAGCCTGCGCCTGCGCATCATCTGGCATAAATTGTCCAGAGGCTAACGCTTGTGCATAACGCTCCGCAGGCGATAATGGAGTAAAGGCTGTGGTTTGTGGCGAATTAAAATCAGACATATTCATCAGTACTTATTTGGGCAAATAGATTATAACGAAGATCGAATCACGAGATATAGCACTTTGGCATAGTTTGCAAAAATACTTAGGCTATTTTGTATATTGGCGTGGACTTTGTCCAAACCACCGCTTAAAGGCATGATTAAATGCTGCGGGTTCTGAATAACCAAGTAACTCTGCAATCATTTCAATTGAATATTCCTGATATTCAATTAATCGCAATGCTTTATCTTTGATGAGATCTTCACGAATTTGTTTATAACTGGTGTTCAGTTGTTGCAGTTGATGGCGCAATGTCCGTTCAGGAATTTGCAAAGCATGTGCTGTTTCTGCCATGCTCGGCATACTGCCCTGTTGTAACTCCAAATAATCTTTTACGCGCTGCACTACCGAAGGCGCATCATCTTCAAGTTTAAGTCGCTCTAACTCAATCACACACTTGGCTTCATAACTGCTAAAAGTGACTGCATCGGCAGAGGGAATACGTGCTGTGAGAACTGCATCATCAAACCAAAATGCTGCTTGTGATTGATTAAAAATAATATCTTGACCGTAATAATCATAAAAAGTTTGCAAAACTTCACTTTGCTGCGGCTGTACAAATGGCAATTCTATGCGAATACGTGGCGCACTCATCCCCATCATTTTATATAGGTCTTGAATAAATTTGAATGTGCCTGAAATTTCACACTGCGCACGTAATACACCTAAACTACTATGTAAATCATTGGGTTGATAACACAATGCAATATGTCGCGTGCTATGTTGTAAACTTAGTTTCCCGCTTAAATGCGTCAATCCCTGATATTGAATCCCTTTTTCTAATGCAGTGGCAATATCTGGACTGGTCACCAATAACATCAATAAAGGACCATAACCTGCCAAAGCATAATGCTGTCCAATAAACAGCCCCATTTCAGGTTCTACATCTTCACCAATCACTTTTAGAATATCCCATTCCAAACTCGGATGAATGATTGAACTGGTATCTAGCGCATCTGCACGCAAGCCGATACTTTGCAATTTTGCATCGACATCAACGCCTGCTTTACGCATGCCTTGTATTAAATACATTAAGCCAAGTATGGATCTTTTCATAAAATGAACAGTGCGAAACGGAATATCCTTTTTACCCGATTCGTCCACAGATAGAAATTGCCGAAAATATCAATTTTTATGTCAGCACGATCATGTTACCGCATGCTGGCTTATTCTATCCTGACTCAAACAAACTCAAATCAAACAAAATAAATATAAGGATATCTTCATGCAGGATGCAGCAGCGTATTATCAAGTCGCAATTATTGGTGCAGGCTTTGGCGGATTAGCCATGGCGATTCGTTTACTACAACGCAATATTCATAACTTTGTGATTTTAGAAAAGTCTGATGAAGTGGGTGGTACTTGGCGTGAAAATCAATACCCTGGTGCGGCTTGTGATGTGCAGTCGCATCTGTATTCATTGTCATTTGCACCCAAAACTGACTGGTCAAAACGCTATGCCGAAGCACCAGAAATTTTTCAATATATTCAAGATGTGGTGCAACAATTTAATCTGCGTGAATATTGCCAATTTAACAGCGAAGTGGTGCATACCGAATACCATGAAAAAGACTGTGTATGGCATGTTGCGTTAAAAGATGGCAGACAATTGAGTTGCCAATATTTAGTCTTTGCTTCTGGCCCACTGCATGTGCCACAAATCCCGCACATTAAAGGCATTGAAAAGTTTCAGGGCAAGGTTTTTCACTCGTCTCAATGGGATCATCAATACAACTTAAATAGCAAAGTTGTGGCATCTATTGGCACAGGCGGCAGCGCGATTCAATACATTCCTGAAATTGCACCTCAAGTTAAACAGTTATATGTCATGCAACGTACAGCTGCATGGGTCATTCCACGAGATGAACGCAAATATCTGAATATTGAGAAAAAACTGTTTAAACAAGCAGACTGGTTTAGAAAATTGCATCGTGCGCGTTTGTATTGCTCGAATGAATCACGTGCAATTCCAATCATGCAACCTAGCGTGATGAAATATACCCAAAAACTGGCAGAAGCCTTTATTCGTTTTCAGGTCAAAGACAAACAATTGGCACAAAAACTCACGCCTGACTACATTATGGGATGTAAACGTATTTTAGTGTCCAATAAATACTTCCCAACTTTTAACCGTGACAACGTCGAATTAGTGACTGATGCAATACAGGAATTGACTGCAGACAGCATCATCACCAAAGATGGTAAAATGCGAAAAATTGATTGTCTGATTTATGGCACAGGCTTTATTACCGATCCGCGTATCTATCTACAGCCATTTAGCTGCATTGGTGAACATGGCGTTGAATTAAAACAGGCATGGAAAGATGGCGCAGAAAGCTATTACGGCATTAGCCACAAAGGTTTTCCGAACCTGTTTCAGTTGCTTGGGCCAAATACAGTTTTGGCGCATAACTCGGTTATTTTTATGATCGAATCGCAAGTCGATTACATTCTGCAAATGATGGATTTGGTGGCACAATCACAGAGCAATGCAATTGTAGTAAAAGATCAAGTACAAGATCAATTTAACCACGATGTGCAAGACATGCTAAATAACACGGTTTGGCAATCTGGCTGTGTAAGTTGGTATCAACAAGATGGTGGAAAAAACTTTGCACTTTGGCCAACCTATACTTGGAAATATTGGCTAAAAACCAAGTCGCTGCATCCGAGTGATTTCAGATTAATCAGTAAAGCGGCATAAATTTCCGCTTTTAAAAGCAAACTGGCATAATCAACAGGTTTTTATCTATCTCCCACCTGTTGATCTCATGCAATCTCTTTGGCTGATTTTCCAATTACTCTGCTGTTTATGTCTAGGCTTTGTACTGGCAAAACGCCTCCCTCGAATAATCGAAAAAATTGCGTTTCAACTGCTTCCATATTTTAGCTATATCCTGCTAATTGCAATTGCGATGGAATTTTCACAAACGCTCGGTTCACTACAGCAGCCATCGCATATTCTATCTACAGCTTTACAGATTGCATTTGCTACATCAATTGGTGCTTTTCTGTGTTGTTATTTGCTTTACAAAGGTTTGGGGCTGCAAGCAACGCAAGGCAAAGTTTCATTACAGTTGTTGATTCAATCCTGCATCAACATCAGTTATGCCTTTTTTGCACTTTTGGCAGGCTACGTGCTGCATCTACTTTTTAGTGCTATGGATTTCCAAGTTCAGATCAACACTTGGTATTTACTGTTGCTGTTTATGTGGATGATTGGACTCGATCTCGCTTATTCGCCTTTAGATCGTTCTTGGCTGAATTGGAAAATTTTAATGGTGCCCGTAGGCTGTATTTTCGGTTCAGTTGCAGGGGTACTACTTTGCGCACTTTGGCTCCCCATCGCTCTACAAGATTTGCTTATGCTCTCACAAGGTTATGGATTTTATTCCATGAGCGGGATTGTGGTGTCGGAACTTCGCAATGCCGAATTGGGTAGTATTGCGTTAATGAATGATTTATTCAGAGAGATTTTTGCGATATTGCTGATGTATATTTTGGGATGGCGTTATCCACGTGCTGCAATTTCTGCCGCAGGCGCAACTGCCATGGACGTCACTTTGCCCATGGTAAAACAAGCCTGTGGCAACGATTTTATTCCACATGCCATGGTCAGTGGATTTGTATTGTCAATCCTTGCACCCATTGCTGTAAGTGTATTGGCTGCTATTTAAAAAGAATCAACAATTGTCCTCTCTCCCTCTGGGAGAGAGTTGGAGAGAGGGTTTGCGCTCTATTTAGGCGAGAGTTAGAGAGAGGGCTTATCTCCCTTTTAGAGAGTCAGCGATAGTAAAATTAAAGCGTCGCTAAAATATCTTTCAAAGTCTGACGTGGATTTTCAGATTTTGTAATTGGACGACCAATCACCAAATGCGTAGAACCATCCAGCATAGCTTGTTTGGGAGTCACAATACGTTTTTGATCATCGGCATTTGAGCCTTCAGGACGAATCCCTGGAGTTACTAAGGCAAAATCCTGCCCTAAGATTTCACGCAACATTTTGGCTTCTTGCGCAGAACACACCACACCATCTAAACCACTTTCTTGAGTGAGTTTAGCTAAACGCTGAACTTGCTCAAAAGGCTCAATATCTAAACCTAAATCTTTTAAATCTTCACGCCCCATAGAGGTTAGTACAGTCACTGCAATCAGTTGAGTCTGATAATTCCCTGCTTTTAAACGCTCCACACAGGTTTCCATCATTTTACGACCACCTGAGGCATGCACGTTGACCATCCATACGCCTAAATCTGCTGCAGCACATACAGCCTGAGCCGTTGTATTTGGAATATCGTGAAATTTCAAATCTAGAAAAACCTCAAAACCTTTGTCATGCAAGGCTTTCACGACTGCAGGACCTTCATGGGTAAATAACTCTTTACCAACTTTTACTCGACATAATGCAGGGTCTAATTGTTCTGCAATGGTTAAGGCGTCATATTGGCTTTTAGCATCGAGGGCAACAATGATACTCAAGAGAATTACCTATGGATTTGACAAAGAGTCGCTATTATAAAGTGATTCGTGCCAAGCAGATAGTCAAAAAGACAGCTTATCCCCCATCGCAGCGATAATCAGCCATTCGTCAAAGGCACACATAAAAAAACACCCCAAGATAACCTTGAGGTGTTGATGATCAATTCGCTCAACAGAGCAAATTAAAGTGCATTAGAAGAACGATCTTCAGTATGCACATCTAATACCGTTTTTTCATGACGAGTATGCGCAGCAGCTTCAGAAGCAGCCAGTTGAGCTGCATGAATTTGCTCTTTGCGTAGGTATTCAATATCTTTACGTAGTCGCTTAATTTCCCAACTATTTTGGAATACACGGAAAACCTGCACGCCCAACAATAACCCTAGCACCAAACCAAGTGCCAATGTAATCAGTAGCAATAGACCCAAACGCATTGCAGGCACTTGAGTAAATAACAGGTCAACTGAAAGTTCAGTGCCGTTTTGCAAAACCAATGCCAGAGAATATCCAAATAGAATAACTAAAATAGCGACTAGAACGTAACGCATAAACACCCCTAGGAATTTTATTTATTTACAGACTCGTTTACTGCATCACGTAGTGCTTTACCCGGTTTAAAGTGCGGTACAGCTTTAGCCGCAACTTCTACAGACTTACCTGTTTTTGGGTTACGACCTACACGTGGTTCACGGTGATGCAATGCAAAACTACCGAATCCACGAATTTCAATTCGGTTATCTGCCGATAGTGATGCAATCATTTGATCAATCATGATCTTCACAGCTTCTTCCACCAATGGCTCAGCCAAATGTGGATTTTTCAAAGCAATTCGTTCTATCAAATCAGACTTATTAAGTGCTTCAGTAGTCATCTGCGACCTCTTTAATTATCAAGCTACTTTTACCTAAACTGATAATAACCTGTTTAAATACAAAACGGTAGCGTAATAATTGAATACTACGCTACCGTTTACAGTATTTGTGTAAAAAGTATGTGCTAATTTACATTAACCATACAGTTTACCCGCAACTTAGTTGCCCATTTGAGCTTTGATCAAGTCACCAATTGTCTTAGGACCATTGTCTTGACCGCTAGTTGCAGTTTTCAAGTTAGCAACAGCTTCTTTCTCTTCAGCTTCGTCTTTCGCTTTGATAGACAAGTTGATAGAGCGAGATTTACGGTCTACGTTGATGATTTTCGCTTCAACTTCTTGACCAACTTCCAAGAACTTAGTTGCATCTTCAACGCGATCACGGTTGATTTCAGATGCTTTAAGTGTTGCTTCAACTTCGTCAGCTAACTTAACAGTTGCGCCACGAGCATCAACAGCAGTTACAGTACCTTTAACCAAAGCACCACGTTCGTTAGCAGCTAAGAAATCGTTGAATGGATCGCTGTTCAATTGCTTGATACCAAGGCTGATACGGTTGCCTTCAGCGTCTACAGAAAGGATAACCGCTTCAACAGTGTCACCTTTCTTGTAACGACGAATAGCTTCTTCGCCTTGCTCGTTCCAAGAAATGTCAGACAAGTGAACTAGGCCATCGATACCGCCTGGTAAACCGATGAAGATACCGAAGTCAGTGATTGACTTGATTGTACCTGAAACTTTTTCACCTTTGTCGTGGTTCTTAGCAAACTCTTCCCATGGGTTAGCACGAGTTTGTTTGATACCAAGAGAAATACGACGACGCTCTTCGTCCACTTCAAGAACCATAACGTCAACTTCGTCACCAATCTGAACAACTTTAGATGGGTGGATGTTTTTGTTAGTGTGGTCCATTTCTGAAACGTGTACTAAACCTTCAACGCCTTCAGCGATTTCTGCGAAACAGCCGTAGTCAGTTAAGTTTGTTACGCGAGCTTTAACGATAGAACCTTTAGGATAACGGCTCATGATCGCTAACCATGGATCTTCGCCTAATTGCTTAAGACCTAAAGATACGCGGTTACGCTCTTTGTCAAATTTAAGTACTTTAACAGTAACTTCTTGACCCACTTCAACCACTTCTGATGGATGCTTGATACGTTTCCAAGCCATGTCAGTGATGTGAAGAAGACCGTCAATACCGCCAAGGTCAACGAATGCACCGTAGTCAGTAAGGTTCTTAATCGTACCAGTAACAGTTTGACCTTCTTCAAGCTGAGCAAGAAGCGCTTCACGGTCAGCTGAAGATTCAGCTTCCATAACTGCACGACGAGATACAACAACGTTGTTACGTTTAGCATCAAGTTTGATAACTTTGAACTCTAACTCTTTACCTTCAAGGTGAGTTGTGTCACGGATAGGACGAGTGTCTACCAAAGAACCTGGTAAGAACGCACGAACTGGACCGATGTCTACAGTGAAACCGCCTTTAACTTTACCAGAGATAACACCAGTAACGATTTCGCCGTCTTCAAAGATTTTTTCAAGTTTAGTCCAAGTTTCAGCACGTTTCGCTTTTTCACGTGATAAAACAGTTTGGCCCATACCGTTGTCAAGTGCTTCAACAACAACATCAACGGTGTCACCAACTTGAACTTCAAGTTCGCGTTGTTCGTTTAAGAATTCAGCGCGGTCAACAACGCCTTCTGATTTAAGGCCAGTATCAACTGTTACCCAGTCAGAGTCGATGCTTACTACAACGCCTTGGATGACAGCACCCTTTTCAACGTTGAGGTTTAATTCGCTTTCTTCAAAGAGGGCTGCAAAAGATTCGGTCATGATATACCTGATAAAGTCAGCGGTCTTGGATCAGACAAGGCCGGTTTAGTTAAGCGTCTACATAGTCCGTATAGAACTGATCAAGCTATGCGTTCGCTGAATAGGTTTATTTCACGCGGTTAAGCGCGGCAAATAGCAAGCTTCTGATCGACATAAGCCGTCATTAATGCAAACACTTCATCAATGTTCAACTCAGAACTATCAATGATGTAAGCATCTTCTGCGGGCTTGAGCGGAGCAACTGTGCGCTCCATGTCTCGTTTGTCGCGAGCCTGTATATTCGCTAAAATGTCGCTTATTTTAGCATCCAGCCCCATACCCTGCAACTGTTTTACTCGTCTTTGTGCACGTGACTCTGCCGAAGCAGTTAAATAAATTTTAGCCTGCGCATTTGGGAAAATACTGGTCGCCATATCGCGTCCATCTGCAACCAAGCCTGGTGCTTGGGCAAAGGCATGCTGACGTGCAAGTAATGCTGTGCGCAATTCAGGTACTGCCGCAACTTTTGAGGCATATTCCCCCACACGTTCGGTACGTATGGTTTGCGTGACATCTTCACCATCAAGCAACACTTGTGTGCCATCTGGCTGGGTCACAAATTGAATATTGAGCTGTGTTGCAATGGCAACGCATTGACTCAGTTCAGTATCAAGTTGATCTAGCAAATTCTGCTTATGTAACGCCAAACCCAACAAACGATACAACGCACCAGAGTCGAGTAAATGAAACTGATAATATGCTGCCAATTTTGCCGCGAGTGTGCCTTTACCTGAACCGCTAGGGCCATCAATGGTAATAATTTGAACCGTCATGCTGTTTCCGAAATGATTAGAGAGATTTTGCGAGTTTGGATAAACCAATTTTAATTGCAGTTTTCAACTGCGCAAGAATAGCTTTGCTCACAAACGGAACTCGCGCTTGTAGCTCAATGCTATACGTGACCAAGGTTTTGTGATCTGCCACTTGCTGAAATTCAATTGTACCCAAATGATGTTTGATCAATGGATTTTTAATGATTTTATATTCAATCCGCTGATTCGGTTCAAGCACGGTAATTTGCTCTTGCAAAGGTTTAATTGGCCCAATCCCCATACGACGCACCGAACCTACACCATCTGGACGTTCAGGGTCAGCAGAGTCTTTAATGCGCACCACTTGCATTGGTGCAAATGCAATATTATAAGTTGCATGTTTAGAAAGTAATTCAAATACTTGCGCAACTGGCGCATTAAATTCTTTTTTAATTTGAATAGCGTGCATGGTTTGCCCTGATGATGAATGCTATGTTGTGTTTGATTTAGTTTAACGCAAATCAAGCCTAGAACTCAGAACTGGTTTTGATCATGGAGGTCATTTATCAACTATTGCTGCTTTTGTTGTTTCTTTTGCGCACGGCGCATCTTAAAAAAATCACTCAACTGGGCTGAACATTGCTGCTCTAAACAACCTGATTGATACTCAAAAATATGATTGTAATAGCCTGACTCTAAAAGCTTTCTAGCACTGATCAATGAGCCAGCTTTGGGTTCAGTTGCTCCAAATACCACACGTTTGATTCGCGCATGAATGAGCGCACCCACACACATGGTACAAGGCTCCAGTGTGACATAAAGCGTGGCATCTTCAGGTAAACGATAATTTTGAATATGATCACATGCTGCACGGATTGCCACAATTTCGGCATGTGCGGTTGCGTCGTGTAAGGAAATAGGCGCGTTATAACCCGCGCCAATCACTTGATTTTGACTAACGATGACAGCCCCCACAGGAATTTCCCCCTGTGCTGCAGCCAAAGCAGCCTGCGCATAGGCAAGCTGCATCCAGTCTTCATCACTATAGTTCTGTTCTGACATTTAAATATGAGTAAAAATCAATACGAATTAAATAATCTCGTATTGTTTCAATAACTCATTCCAGCTTTCAATGCTCGTCACAGGTGGATTGTCTGCAAAAATGGTTTTGAGCTGCACTGGCCCATTTTGCTGCCAAGCTGGTGCAAGGTCTTTATCGACCAAACGTGCGCGCACACCTTCGACAAAATCTGCGTGGCGAATTTTCCAGTCTGAAATTTGCGTTTCCAGTTCAAACACTTCATTCCAAGCGTGAACCTTCTTACCCCATTGCCATAGTAACCACGTTAAAGCTGCTGTGGTTGGTGAACCTTTTTGCAAGTTTTCACTGGCTTGACGTAACCAATCGCTACGTGCATCGCTTAGACCAATGATGGATTCATAATCACTTTCAAAACTCACACCACGGCACACGCTTTGAATCACATCCAAAGAATTCTGTAGCGGCCCAGGCCCTACAGGACGGTGCATGCTGTTCAAGGTATCATCAATGGCACGGAAGTCACCTGCAGGGTAATGATTCCAGTCAATATTAATGACTTTTTCTAATACAGAAGCGCGTTGTGCATCACAAATATGGGTTGCCCAACCAATACCATACGCACCTGCAGCAGTCATAATTGAACCCGTTAAACCTGTGAACAAGCCAATCGCACCACGGTCAGCCAAGAAACGAGTTGCCCCTACATCTGGGTATAAACCAATGTTAATTTCTGGCATAGCTAAACGTGAATACGGTGTCACCAAACGGAATGGTGCAGCCATAAATAGACCTAAGCCACCACCCATGACATAACCTTCACCCCACACTAAAACAGGCTTGGCATAGTTATGTAGCAACAAGTCCAACGCATATTCTTGCTCAAAGAATTTATTGGCAGTTGCAACCTCATCATTAATGACAAGCTGACGTAATTTACGCACATCACCGCCTGCACAAAATGCTTTTGGTGTGGTCGAATCTAGCCAAATTGCTTTTACGCTATCATCGGTATGAAAGTCTTCAAATACTGCCAATAATGCAGAAACAATAGATTCATCTAAAGCATGCAAAGATTTTGGGCGATTCAAACGTACAATGCGCCAACCGTTATTTGCTTCTTCGACAATTAAATCCGGATGATATTCTTTAGAAATGGGAGAATGTGTCATGCGTCCAGCTGCCAGTCTATAGGCTCAATGCCATTTTGTTTAAGATAATTATTTGATTTTGAAAATACTTTACATCCAAAAAAACCACCGCGGTTTGCTGCCAATGGGGATGGATGCGCTGCCTTCAAAATCAGATGTTTATTTGGATCTATACGTTGTCCTTTACGTTGTGCATACGCGCCCCACAAAATAAACACAATATGCTCACGTTGTTGATTTAACACATCAATCACATGATCTGTAAAATCTTCCCAACCCTGCTTTTGGTGCGAGGTTGGTTGTCCTGCTTCTACCGTTAACACGCTGTTGAGCAGCAATACCCCTTGCTCTGCCCAATGCGTTAAATCACCGTGTCTTGGAATAGGCACACCTAAATCTGTATGTAACTCATGGAAAATATTACGCAAAGATGGTGGCAATGCAACCCCTCTTTGTACAGAAAAACTAAGTCCATGTGCCTGATTAGGTCCATGATAAGGGTCTTGCCCAATAATCACGACTTTCACCTGATTTAAAGGCGTGGTATTTAAAGCATTAAATATCAGTGAACTTGGTGGATAAATCACCTTATTCTGTTGTTTTTCCTGCAACAAAAAACCGCGTAGCGCATCCATTTGTGGACTCAATAAAAATTCAGCTAGATTGTATTTCCAACTCTCATCTAACTGAACTTTATTTAAGCTCGCATATTGCTGCTCAGTAAAAGACATACCGCTATCAATCCTTGTTGATGTCTAATGATGTGATTTAAAGTTTAACTTGTAACTCGACATTCGGGTTTTGGAATGTCATCCCCTGTTTTAATTTTTCATACATTTGTGGGTCTGACCACTCTGTCTGTACTTGCTCAGAGAAATGAATTTGATCCAGACTCAGCAATCCCATCTGCGCATTTTCAATATCTTCCAAAAAGCTTTGTGCATAGCCAGTATCGGTTTCATGCACAATTACAGAATAGACCTCTACATCACCCTCCCCATTTTGTGTGATGGTCGATGCCAAAACTTGCTGTGCCAAATAAAAGAAAATACGTGAAAACTGCTCTGCCGATGGCGATACTGGTAAAGAAACCCAACGTGCGCTGAACGTTTTGCAGGCTTGAATATATGCAGGATCGTCCTGCTCCCAAAAACAAATGGCATGATCAAAAGCATCAAATAATTCTTTGATTACACCTTTAAGCAAACCAAAGTCATACACCATTTGTCCATGATCAAGTTTTGAAGCTTTCAGTAATAATTCTACTTTATAGCTATGACCATGAATCGAGCGCTTACAGCGGTCTGAAGTGCAATTACGCACAATATGCGCATTTTCAAACTTAAATAACTTTCGAATTAACATGGGTCTTAACGTCATCAAAATATTTGGGGGATATTCTTTTTAATTATAATGCAAAACGTGAACAATAAGCCAATTTTAGCCCGCAGATTGCCAGACAAAAATCGTAATGATCAGTTTCAGTACAGATATGCAATGCATTTGCATCCGAATAACAGCAACTAAGTCAAGGTTAATGCTAATACTTAAAATGGCGCCAGACTTCGTCCACTGACATTGACAGATTTTTCGCTACGCACCAAATCACTGCTAAATTGACGTTTGCGCTCGCCCAATACCACTTCAATTTTGGCTTTAAAATAATGGGATTGCACACCCAATAAACTTGTAAATTCATTGCGTATCGCGCTATCGACAGCTTGAAAGCCATCTAACTCCCACAAAGCATTTACATTGCTAAAGTGCTCTAAATTGGCATTACGACGATCAAGTAGATTTTGCACAGCAACCACATCCAATTTTTCATCAAAGCTCGCCAAAACTAAAGCAGGTGCGGTATTAATATTGATAGTGGTATCTCGTTTTGGCAAGGCACTCACATAAGGCGCAATTTGCTGATACTTCGTACCTTCAAAACCACGGACTTGTTTTAATTCTTCTGCGCTGTGAAATAAGCTATTGGGCGGTAAATAAGGAATTGCTAAACCTTGGTAATAACTCGACTCTGCACCCATTGCACCACTCGGCTCATCATCTGCATCTTGCCAGTCAATCACGGCTTCACTTAATTGAGCAGGTAGCCCAACACGCTGCAACAGCTTTTCAAAATATTTTTTTGCTTTTTCGTTCACTTGATCTTCGGTTGTCAGCAAACTATTTAAATTAAATTTCCCCGACTCATCTTGCAATACGCCCGATACATAACCATCTTCGACTGGAAATGGCGGCATCGGTTTTGCCCAGTTCTCTTGTAAATGATCAACTTGACCAGCATTTTCAGCATCATCTTGCAGTAATTCTGCAAAAAATACTTCGGCACTTTTGGCATATAACAATGCCTGATTTTGACGCATCAAATACGCGGTATTTTCACTGGTGTACATTTGCCGCTTGGCAATGGTCGCTGCCAAAATCGTAGCTAAGGCAACCAACATCAAAATCGTAATCAAGGCGATGCCTTGTTGTGATTTGATGATGCTACCTAAGCGCTGAGTCGATTTTGAATACATTGCCACTGTGCCTTTAATTGTCTTTCTTCTTTAAAAAATCAGTCTGCAATAAGCTAAATATCCATTCGTATTGCACGTCACGCACGGTTAAATTTATTTTTATTCCTTTCGGGAGTAGCCTTAATTGTTCAGTTTGCTGAGGATCAATATTGCTTTCAGGCCAACTACTTAATTCATTTGGATTCAATACCATAATCTCAAAGGCTTCAACTTCATCCAACATCACGCTCGACTCAGGCTGATCATTGCCCGTTTGATGCAAATTACGATATTTTAAACGATACAATTTTTTTTCATCGGCACGATATTGATATTCTACGCGCTCATGGGGTGAAATACCCTGCTGCAAGGGATCGGTCACACCAGTTTTACTGAAATTAAAACGTCCATTTTGTAAAACCAAAGCAGGTTGTTGCTGCCCTTTGACATTGGCCGTTAATGGAACAGCCTGCATCGTGTCACGTAATATTTGTTGATAGCTTTCTTGCAACTGCTCTAAATTGGCTTCATGCATCGCATTGCGATCTTTGACTTTGGCGAGATAATCAAATACTTTCCAACCCAAAGCAGACAGCACTGCAAAAATTGCAATAGCGACTAGCAACTCAACTAAAGTGAAGCCTTTCTTTGTACTCATGATTGCTGCTCACGGGCATTAAAAAACACCAAAGAAGTCACTCCTGCTTCAACTTGTCCTGTGTCTTGATTATATAAACTGATTTGAAGATCGACACGTTGCACATTCGGACTAATGGTTGGCTGTGTGGACTTGTCAATTTGCCATGTTTCGCCCTGTTGTGTCACTTGCTTTGACTCTGTTCCACTTAACCATTGCCGATTCATTTCCATCAAAGCCACTTCATTCAAAGCCACAAATTGTGCTTTGGTTCTTAAAATTGCATTGGCGGTGGATTGGGTATATTGCATCGCCACTTTGGTCATTGCCATAGCTGCTGTTGCAAAAATTGCCAAAGCCACCATAACTTCAAGTAGTGTAAATCCTTTAGCTTTCATGGATTTTTCCTAAATGATCGACCTCTATTTCCGCACCTACAGGACGCTGTTCTAAATAGAACTGAATACGCACAGGTTTGGCTTCACCATTGCCCAGCCAAATCAGTGCGGGTGCATTACCTTGCAGCAACTCACTGTTGTTAGCATTCGGATAGCTTTGTTCTAAAGATAAAATTTGGATAGAAACTTGTTCAGGCAACGTTCTGCTTTTAAATTCGCCATAGTTTTGCCATTTTTGATTATTTTGCAGGCTTAATTGTTGTTCTGTGGCATAAGGCTGATATTCCAACACATCATAACGCGCAGCTGAAACATCGGTTGCTTGATGCAAATTGAGTGCAAAAATACGCGCTTGATCATTGGCTTCACGATTCAGTGTACGCAAATCCAATAAAAACACTTCCCGCGCCTGCATGGCTTTACGCTGATCAACACCACCGATATTCATTAAAACCAGCGATGCCATAATCGCCATAATGACTATCACCACCATCAATTCAATGAGCGTAAAACCGCGAACCGAAGATAGTGGTGTGTTCATAGCGTATTAATTCAATTGCTCGAAAGATTGTGCTTGTTTGGGCATCGCCAACGCTTGATCGATATAGGCCACACGTAAAGTATCCCGCGAACCTAAATAACGCTGATAGAAACTTGAGTTTAAAATGGCTGCAGCACCATGCGTCAATGCCCAAATGGAAGCCAAATAATCACGTACTTCCATGTGACTATGAATAGATTCTAAATATTGTTCAGTCATACGGATAATGATGCGTAATCGGCTTTTACGGACTTGATACAGCTCACTGAACAACAATCCAATTCCGACACCTGTGGTAGAAAGACGTTCTTCGATTTGATGAAAAAGCACAGTGCGCTCAGGATGATGCAAGTGATGCAGCATAAAAAATGCTAAATGTTCTGGAAACTGCTTTTCAGCATCTTTAATCATTTCTAGCAACATGCGCTCATTACGAATAATGAGCAACATATACAACTCATCTTTACTTTGAAAGTGTTTATATAGAGTCCCTTTGGCCAAATCCAGTTCTGCTGCCAAAGCATCAAGGGTCATTCCTGCTTCACCATTTTCCAAAAGCAATTGCTCTGCTACTTGGAAAATTAACGTTTCTCTTGCTCGAAACTGAGCCTGACGATCCATCTTCACCCGATAAACTCTCTTTTCACTATTCTATCAATTAAAATTTTTCATATCTCACGTGGACATGCGCCACATTTACACACATCCAGCGTGTAAATTAATGTCCTTTGAGCAGGTTTTCAAAGTTTTGTGTTGTTATGAAAGCCATTTCCTCTAAGGACTTATCATATACATCACTTAGGGCTTTGGCTACATACGGAACGTATTTTGGCTCATTTGTCTTACCGCGATATGGCACAGGTGCCAAATATGGGCTGTCTGTTTCAATAAGCACACGATCTAAAGGCACTTGTTTGGCCACATCACGTAAATCTTGTGCATTTTTAAAAGAAACAATGCCCGAAAATGACACATAATAACCGCAATCTAGCACCGCTTTGGCTGTTGCCCAATCTTCAGTAAAGCAATGCAAAACGCCATGGGTCGATTTTTCAGCACGGATAATATCCACCGTATCTTGCTTGGCAGCGCGGGTATGCACTACAACTGGTTTCTTCACAGCTTGCGAGGCATGAATATGGCGCGCAAAACAGGCTTTTTGCTCCGCAACAAAATCGGTACTGTGAAAATAGTCTAGACCTGTTTCGCCCAAAGCCCAGACTTTGTCTGCTTGTGCCAAAGCTATCAGTTGCTCTGTGGTAGCTCGTGCCATATTTTCTGCATTTTCACAGGGATGTACCCCAACGCTATAACCTACATCAGCATGACGAGCTGCAATTGCAGCCAAGACGATATGATCGTCTAACTCAACCGAGATACCCATTATTTTAGAGACACCTGCGAGACGTGCCTGTGCAATTGCTGCATCTAAGTCACCATCATAAGGGCTTAAATCCAACATGGTTAAATGACAATGTGTATCTACAAACACGATTTTTTCCTAAAAGCAAACTACCTACATAGTGTAACTTGTACGGTTGTCAGACTTAAGCCCCGCAAGGATTCTTTCAGCTTCTGATTTGTAATAAACACCTTTTTCACCACTGAGCTGAATACCAAAGCCCTGCAATTTGATACCATTTTGCTTTTGGGAAATCCAAATCACTTTGCCTGTTAGGGGAATTTTTTGTGATTGCTCAGGTAAAGTCGCGAGTACAAAAATTTCTTCGCCCATTTTTACAGGTTGTTTTGAGGGTACAAATAAGCCACCGCCTACAACGTATGGCATATAACTTAAATATAGCGTTTCGACATCAGGAATATTGGCCTGAATAATACCACCCATACGTGGTTGCATGATGTTCCCCTTAAATATTCATTAACTTAATGCATAATTGATCAAGCACCAAATTACTTTGCACGTTTTGCTCAAGCATTGGCTTGGCTTGCTGTAATTCTGCATATAAGCCAAATAAACTTTCCAAGTCATATTGTTCAGCCAAATGCTGCAAAGCGGTGCTTAAATCCAAATTTTTAATGCTTTGATTTAGCTTGACACAAATTAAATCACACAACAAGTATTCAAACATCTGACTAAAATCAGTAAAGCTCAGCGCTTTGTTCCATTTTGTTGCAATTGCCATTGGCATATTCTTTTGAGTGACCAATCGATACCAGTCTTTAAGAAAATCTGTACGTTGCTCAAGCCATGCCGCCTCTGCCAACACTAAAGCCTGCAATGGCATGTGGTTGGACAGATTCATCAACAATTTTTGCTTAGTTACATCCAAATCAGGTAAATGCTGCTGCAAATATGCTGTGGCTTGCACTGAATCAATACGGTCTAAAGCAAAATGCTGTAAACGACTGCGAATGGTTGCAGGTAATTTAAGATAATGATCTGCCAGCAAAATAATCACGATGCGATCACCCGGTTCTTCGAGGGTTTTCAGCAAGGCATTGGAAGATGCAATATTTAAGGCTTCGGCAGGTTCAATCACAATTACCCGCCAACCATCTACCGTTTGTTGGACAAAAGGTAATATATCACGGATCTTCTCGATCTTAATTTTCGCGTTTTGTTTTTTATTCTCTTCATCGGTGCTGATATAGACATAATTTGGATGTGTATCTGATTTTAGCCACTGACAACTACTACATTCACCACAAGGCTGTGATTGCACATCACGCTGCTGGCACAAAATCCAAGCCACAAATTGTTGTGCAAAGGCTTCTTTACCACAACCCTGCTTACCAAAAAATAATAAACCATGCCCCATTTGGGGAAATCGACCAGTCAGGTTTTCCCAAACTTGTTGCTGCCACGGATAAACGTGTCCAATTACATCATGCTGCATGGTGGGCAATTCACTTATTCAAAATGAGCAATATCCATTGCATTTAATCGGTCTAAGTCTGCCTGCGTATCCACGCCAGGTGGTAAATTCGCTTCTGCTACAGCAATAGCAATACGATGGCCATTTTCCAATACACGCAACTGCTCTAAACTTTCCAATTTTTCCAGTGTGCCCATTTCCCAAGTCACATATTCTTGTAACAATGCTACACGGTAAGCATATAAACCTAAATGACGATAGGCATGTGCATGCAATTGAGCTTCCGCTGCTTTTGCACCATCACGGTCATAAGGGATTGTGGCACGACTAAAATACAAAGCCTGATTGTGTTTAGACATGACCACTTTCACAATGCTATCACGAGTGAATTCATCTAGTTGCTGAATCGGCTCACACAGTGTAGACATAGAGCACTCAGGTTGATCTTCAAGTAACTGTGCCACTTGTTGCACCAACTGTGCAGGTAAAAGCGGTTCATCGCCCTGCACATTCACAATAATATCGTTTTCATCCCAACCTTTTATACGTGCCACTTCACTTAAACGGTCTGTACCTGAAGGATGATCTGCCGAGGTCAGCACTACATCAACTCCTTCGGCACGACATAATTCAGCAATACGCGCATCATCGGTCGCCACACACAAGTCATCAAAACCTGACACATTTTTAGCCTGATCGACCACACGTAGAATCATGGCACGACCATGAATTTCCAATAAAGGTTTGCCTGGCAGACGTGAGCTGGCATAACGTGCAGGGATAACAATGTGCTTCATAATGTTCCTTCAGGCAGGTTTAAACCTAATTGTTTCAATTGTTGATGTAAGGTGACATAGCAGGCCGATGACAACACGGCCTCTACAGGCACGACCCAAACTTCACGCTGAAAATCTGGATATTGCTTTAACAACGCCAATAATTTCACTGCATCTTTTTCTGTGGTAATGATCGGTTGCGAGTCTTCAAACTGCAAATCGGTAATTTCATAGTCATGGTGATCTGGAAATTCGTGACATTGAAACTGTGTCACCCCCATCGACTCTAATGTTGTGTAAAACCGTTGGGGAAAGCCAATACCAACCACCGCATAAAAATTTTGGGTCGGGTCAAAAATTAGCTCTTGTTCAGGATGCAACAAATACGGTGCCGCCACAGCGAGATGCATATTTAAGTTCGAGTGCGGTTGTGCTGCATGTTCAATCACAGTAGCATCATCCAAACGCGATTTTGGTTCTCGCAAATAACCTTCAGGCAAAATTTTCTCATTACCTAAACCTCGGTTATTATCTAAAACAATCCATTCCAGTTGACGGTTTAAAGCCAAATGCTGCAAGCCATCATCACTGATAATCAAGTCTAAATCATGCTGTTCAAGCAGTAGCTCAATACTTTTTTGACGGTTTGGCCCTACAGCCATCGGCACACCTGTTGATTGCACAATCAAGGTTGGCTCATCGCCTACCGCCTCAACATCTGCATCAATACCAACATAGGCTGGAAATGGACCTTTGCCGCCATAGCCCCGACTGATCACACCGACACGAATATTTAGGCTTTGCAGATATTTCACCAAGTGAATTAACAAAGGGGTTTTACCGCTTCCGCCAACAGTAATGTTACCAATCACCATGACTGGTACGGGTGCGGTATAAGCCTTTTTAATACCTGAACGATATAAATTTTGATTCAACAAACTCACGCCACGATACAACATCGACAACGGTCTAAGCACAACCAGCCATTTGGCTTGTTTGTGCCAAGCGTCCTGAATGAATTGTGCCAAAGACATGAATTAGTGTTCCTCAAAATTACGTTGATGCAACTGAAAGTATGCACCTTTTCGCATCATAAGCTCTTGATGTGTACCTTGCTCTAGAATTCGTCCCTGATCCATCACCACAATACGGTCAGCATTTTCAATGGTAGATAAACGGTGTGCAATGACAATGGTCGTACGGTCTTGCATGGCTGCATCAAATGCACGCTGAATAAAATATTCAGATTCATTATCTAAAGCACTGGTGGCTTCATCTAAAATTAAAATTGGTGCATTTTTTAAAATAGCACGGGCAATGGCAATACGTTGTCGCTGACCACCTGACAAGTTCAATCCTTGCGCACCCAATGGTGTGTCATAGCCTTGTGGTAAAGCCATAATAAAATCATGTGCATAGGCGGCTTTGGCTGCAGCAATAATGGCATCATCACTAGCACCTTCAAGCTGACCATAGGCAATATTTTCTCGTACCGTGCGGTTAAACAACACCACTTGCTGATTAACCATGGCGATTTGTGAGCGTAGGCTATTTAACTCAATATCACGAATATCTTGCTGATCAAATAAAATTTGCCCTGAGGATGCTTCCTGAAAACGCACCAACAGATTGACCAATGAAGTCTTGCCTGCACCAGAACGCCCCACTAAAGCGACCGTTTCACCTGCTTTGACATCTAGATTAAAGTCATGAATAGCATGATGACCATCTGAGTACACCAAATTGACATTCTTAAACTGTAGGTTGCCCTTTAGGTTTGGCGTGAGCGTGCCCTGATTATCTTCTTCAGACATATCTAGCAGTTCAAATACTGAATGTGCTGCAGCCAAACCGCGCTGTAATTTTTCATTAATATCGGTCAAGGCTTTAATTGGTTTACTGAGCATACCAGCCGCAGTGATATATGCTACAAACTCACCTGCTGAAATATCACGCAAAATTTCAGGTCGTAATGCAATCCAAATAATAATGGCCAATGCAATCGACATAATAAACTGCACAACTGGGCTGTTCAGTTGTTGTACAGCCACCATCTTTAGACCACGACGTAAATTTTCTAAAGAGTTTTCCTTAAAACGGGTTTGTTCATAGCTTTGACCACCAAAGCCTTTCACCACCAAATTGCCATTTACAGTTTCTTGCACCACATGGTTTACATCACCCATGGTGTCTTGTACCTGAATAGACAAACGGCGCATACGTTTTGCTGCTTTACGAATCAGCAAACCAATTAATGGACCAAACACCAAAATACATAAGGTCAAACGCCAGTTGGTGTACAGCAAATACCCCAACAAACCCAAAGTAATTAAACCCTGCTGTACCAAAGTACGCAGGGACTCCGTAGAGGCAGCGGTCAACTGTTCTACGTTATACATAATTTTGGCCGTAATATGCCCACTGGTATTATCTAAGTAATACTGTGCAGGTAAACGCAGCAATTTAGCAAAGACTTCCTGACGGATATTGAATACCAAATTACGTGAAATCACTGCGGTATAGTAACCGCCAATAAAAGTTCCCAAACCACGGAAAAACATCAGTGCAATGACTAATAGCGGAAATAGTGTGGTGAAAGATTGGTCACGCTCCTGAATGGCATTAATAATTTTTTCCAAGAGTTTTGCCACAGATACTTCTGTGGCTGCATTAATGGCGAAACCGATAATCACCAAGATTGCCAAGCCCCAAAATGGGAGCAAATATCTCAGAAGACGGCGATAGACCTGTAAATCCTTCTTCACTAATAACCTCGAGTTGGGACTTTCGTACTGATATTGATGTTGACGAAACCAAGTTGTCCTGCGACATCCATCACTCGAATCACATCTTGATGAGTGGCTTTGGCATCTGCAGCAATGATAAACATTAAATCACGTCGATCTTGAGAAATTTGTTTAATTGCTGTGCTTAAATCTGCCACTTCCTTAGTCGAAAGTGCCTGACCATTGACAGAATAATGCCCTGAAGAATCTACCACGACTTCAATTTTATGTTCATAAGATTTTGGTGGTACGCCTTGCGCATCTGGCAAAGTTAAATTCATACGGCTAAATTGGTTAAATGTGGTCGAAAGCAACAAAAACACCAAGATGAACAGTAAACAGTCAATCATTGGAGTCAGGTTAATATGAATATCTTCAACTTGCGAGCGTTTGAATTTCATAAACTCACCTTAGCTTACTTTTTTCACATCTTGCACATCCGCATCAAGCTGATGAGGTTGACTCTGATGAAATAATCCTGCGTGAAACAAAGTCGCTTGCTGCTCTAACTCAGCAGTATATTCTTGCACCAAACGCTGAAAATAACGATAGGCAAATAAGGCTGGAATTGCAATTAACATACCTGCAGCAGTGGTAATTAAGGCTTTAGAAATCCCTGGAATCATTAAGGTTGGATTACTTGCACCCACATCAATCACTAAAAATGATTCAATAATCCCAAGCACTGTACCCAATAAACCCAATAATGGCGCAACTGCACTGAGCGTACCCAAGAAGTTGATATTTTTTTCTAAATAACCAATTTCTTGTGAAGCTGTCGCTTCCATTTGTGCACGCGCATAGTGTTCTGATTGTTGTTTGTTACGCGCACCCGCCTCAAAAATACGGCCTAATGTACTGTTTTTTAAGTTGGCACTTTGATTCAGTTGTTGCAACACAGTCGCTAAACTTTGCCCGCGGTTGAGCAACAACGCATTGGGCAAAATACCTGCTCTCTTTAAACGCATAAAACGCTCAATGGTAATTGCAACGGTAAATACCGAGCACAATACCAACGGCAGCATCAGCCAGCCACCTGCTTTTACCAATTCCCACATTCGCTTTTCCCCAATAAAATACGAATTAAAATTAATCGGACAGGCAAATATTTAAAATACCATCCAGCTCTTCCAGAGAGTGATAACTGATGGTCAATTTGCCCTTACCTTGCTTGTTATAATCAATTTTAACATCTGCACTAAAACGCTCAGAAAGACGTTGCGTGAGTTGTTGAATATCAGGCGCAATAGCCGTTTTCGGCTTTTCTTGTTTTGGCGCATTAAAGTCACGTACCAACTGTTCGGTTTGACGTACCGATAAATTCTTTTCAATTACATGCTGCGCGACTTTGAGCTGATCTTTAGCTTTCAAAGTTAAAATAGCACGTGCATGACCCATATCTAGCAAGCCTTGCTGCATCAACTCTTTAACAGGCTCAGCCAAAGTGAGTAAACGCAATAAATTACTGACCGTGGTACGTGCTTTACCTACTGTTTCGGCAATTTCTTGATGACTCAAGCCAAACTCATCGTGAAAGCGTTGCAGCGCCATTGCCTGATCAATCGGATTAAGATCTTGGCGCTGAATGTTTTCAATTAATGCCAAAGCAATCGCGACCTGATCGGTCAAATCACGCACAATTGCTGGAATTTCAGTTAAACCAGCCAACTGTGCAGCACGCCAGCGACGTTCACCTGCAATAATTTCATAAGGATGTAGTTCGTCATCAATAGGACGAATCACAATTGGCTGCATTACACCATGTTTTTCAATAGATGCCGCCAGTTCCTGCAAATCTTGTTCTTGAATAAAACGACGCGGTTGATATTCACCACGTTTTAATAAATTGACATCAATTTGTTTGAGCTGACCATGATCTAAAGATTGCACTTCAAGTTGTAATTTTTCTTTCTGGATTGACCCCAATAAGGCATCCAAACCACGACCTTTGGCTAATCCGCGTTTTTTTGTGGTCATGCTTTACTTCCTTTTTTCACTTTGCTTTTTTTCAACATTTCAGCTGCTAAATTCAGGTAGGCAACTGCACCCTTCGAGCTTTTTTCAAAATAAATGACGGGTAAACCGTGTGCAGGTGCTTCTGCCAAGCGTACATTACGCGGAATCACGGTATCGTATAATTTTTTACCAAAATAGTGCGATAATTCTTCAGACACGTCACGGGTTAAGGCATTGCGCGCATCATACATGGTGCGTAATACACCAATAATTTCTAAATCAGGATTGAGTGCTTGTTGAATACGGTCAATGGTTTGCGTCAGGTCAGCCAAACCTTCAAGTGCATAATATTCGCACTGCATTGGAATGATTACACTTTGCACTGCTGCTAAAGCGTTTACTGTAATTAAGCTTAAACTTGGTGCACAGTCGACAATAATATAATCAAAGTCTTTGGCAACTTCTTGCAAGGCATTGCGCAAAATAAACTCACGCCCCTCTTGCTCAGCAATCACCAATTCAACCCCAGCCAAATCACGATTGGCACCCAAAACTTTATAACCAACTTCTGCCTTGCTAATTGCAGTTTCAATCGGCACTTCGCCCAACAATACATCGGTCACTGAATACAGCAAATCATTTTTTTGAATGCCTGAACCCATGGTGGCATTGCCTTGTGAGTCCATATCGACCAATAAAATGCGCTTTTTCAAAACAGCCAAAGATGCTGCCAAATTTACTGCGGTTGTGGTTTTTCCGACACCACCTTTTTGGTTCGCAATCGCAATAATTTGTGCCATGATCACCCCAGTCCTTTGAAAATTAGATACGTTTTAATAAAAGTAAATGACGTTGTTCGTCTAAGCGCGGAACTTTAAGCTCGATAATTTCACAGCTGAATTCATCTTTCAATGCCTCTACTTCATCGGCAGGAATCAAACCTTTCATAGATGCAATAATACTTTGCTCATGCATAAATGGTTTTGACGCGGCTACAAAGTCAGTTAAAGATGCAAAAGCACGACTGGTGATGACATCAAACTGCCCAAGTTCACGAATACTGTCTTCATTTTCAACACGGGTCTGAACTGCCACGACGTTTTTCAGTTTTAAATCGGCAATAAACTGTTTTAAGAAACGAATCTTTTTACCATTCGAGTCCAATAACACGCAATCGCGCTCAGGCTGACACAAGGCAATAATCATGCCCGGCATACCACCGCCAGTACCAATATCCAGTAAACGACCTGCAGGCAAATCTTTGAGGATGCTCAGACTATCTAGCAAATGCTTCACTAGCATTTCTTTCGGGTCACGAATTGCAGTGAGGTTGTACGCTTTGTTCCATAGCACCAAAGCATCTTGGTATTTGAGTAATAAATTTAAAGCCTCATCACTGAGCTCTAAACCTAAAGCCTGACTACCTTGCTTGAGTTCCTGAAAAAACGAATGCATCACAATTCACATCTCGAAAAAGTTAATGGAAGTATACCGATTTATAGTTGCAGTCATAGGGGCGAATGCTTAGTGAATATGCACTTAAGCGTACACACCCTGCTGAATTTGTTGATCTAGCGTATTTAATCGTTCAGGAGTGCCAACATCCACCCAAACACCCTGCAATTTCTGTGCAGAAATTTTTTCTTGCTGCATGGCTTGTTTGAGCAATGGCGCAAGCGGACGTTTGCCCGATTCCAAACCGTTAAACATTTGCGGATGCATCACCGCCACGCCACTATAAGTCAGATTTTCACCTGAGCGTGCTTGCTCAAAAGTATAGGCTTTGTTTGCAGCCAAAGTGAAATCACCTTGCGGATGCTGCACAGGGTTTTCCACCAAAACCAAATGTGCCAAGTCGTCTTGAAGCTGCACATTTAATAGTGGCGCAAAATCCATGGTGGTCCAAACATCGCCATTCACCAATATAAAAGGTTCATTGCCCAATAATGGCAACGCATTGATGATGCCACCTGCAGTTTCTAAGCCTTCGCCTTCATGCGACCACAAAATTTTCACACCAAATTGCGAACCATCACCCAAAGCATCTGCAAGTTTTTCACCCAACCATGCCGTATTGATGACAATTTCCTGCACACCCATCTTTTGTAATTTTTCGATGTGCCACACAATTAAAGGCTTACCACCGACTTCCAATAATGGCTTAGGTGTATGCAACGTTAAAGGACGCATACGATTACCCATGCCTGCAGCAAGAATCATGGCTTTCATTTAGGCAACCACCTCATACTGACCATATTTGGCTGTAAATTTTGGCATTACTGTCGTGTGAATAAAGTGCATAAATGGTTGTAATTCTGAATAAGGTTTACTTTCTTCAAGTAAATACCACATTACGCGCGGTAAATCCTTGAGATAACCCGATTTACCATCACGCTCAAATAAACGCACAAAAATACCTAAAATTTTGATATGACGCTGAATCGCCATCATATCGGCATCTTTTTTAAATTGTTCAAAATCACGGTCTTGCTTAGATGCTGCCGGCAACAAGTCATAAAACATTTTAAACCAGCGATACACACGCTCAGCATTCCACTGTACATAAGCATCACGCGTAATTGAAATCAGGTCATAGGTGTCTGCACCAATCACTGCATCCTGAAAATCGATTACACCTAGCTCGGTATCATCATTAATTTTCATTAAGTTACGACTATGAAAATCGCGATGCACAATCACTTGTGGCTGAGCCAAAGCGGCATTGGCCAAAATTGCAAATGTACGTTTAATTAATGCACTTTCTTCAGCCGTTGGCTGAATCTGTAAGGCAGGCAATAACCAATCGGTGAGTAACTCCATTTCACTGATGAGTTTGTCATAGGAATATTCAGGGAAATGTGCCGTACCATCAATATCTTGTAATTGAATTAACTGCTTAAAACACTGCGCATAGTAGTCATCTACAGTCTGATCATTCAGCAAGGTAGATAATAAGACATCACCAAAATCTTCAAGCAACAAAAAGCCTTGTGTCAGGTCTTTGGCTACAATTTTTGGCACGCGCACGCCATGGGCAGCAAAAAATTCATCAATCGTCACAAAAGGACCACAATCTTCTTTTTCTGGTGGTGCATCCATGAGCATAAATGTTTTATTATTCAACTTGATTCGTGCGTAACGACGAAAACTTGCATCGCCTGCTAAAAAATGAGTTTCAAATTGATCTGAACCAAGTACAGATGTTATCCATGTTTGTATCAATTGTTCGCGTTGTGTATTCATTTGCAATAAATTCTAATACAGGCTGAGTTTTTAAAGTGCTAAGTGTAGCTACTTCTGCGCTTTTTCTCTATGATGCGACAATAATTAATTGCGATTAAGCATTCTTGGTTGATGAGATAAATGAAGCATCAGTTTAAATTTAATCCTTTAGCGACTGCGGTCTTAACTCTGTTATGTGGTCACTCTGTTTCCAGCTATGCGCAGACCACAGATCAGACTTCATCTGTCACAAATCTCAATAACCAGCAGCTTAAACACACCATTCAGGAAGCTTATCCTGGGCAGCAGTTCTTTGAGCAATATTATGTTGATAAAGCTGCACCTGAAGCACAACAACAATTTGGGCACACTCAAAGTTCTGCCTATTGTGAAGGTGCATGGCTAACGCCAATCAGCTCAAGCACCGTTGCCGTAGATGCTGCAGAAGCGACCTCTACCGTTACTGCCGATTATGGTCACTATGACCCAAATGGCGATTCCGTCTTGGAAGGCAATGTCCTGATTGACCAGCAAGGCCGTCAAATTCGCGCCGATAAAATTACCATTGATCAAACCCAAACCTTTGCCAAAGCCGAAGGTCGTGTACAAATGGCACAAGCTGGTTTACTTGCGCAAAGTGATGAAATTAACTACAACCTTAAAACTCAGCAAGGCGATTTAAATAACAGTTTTTATATTGCTGAAAAACAGCATGCGCATGGCATGGCAGAAAAAATTGCACGTACCTCAACCAATACCATGGTACTCAATAACGCCACCTACAGCACCTGCCCACCCGAGCAAGCGCCAACCTGGAAAATTCAAGCCAATGAAATTAAGCTGAATCAGGAAACGGGACGCGGTGAAACACGCGGCACCAAATTGTATGTGAAAAATGTACCAGTTTTAGCTGTACCCTACTTCAATTTCCCAATTGATGACCGCCGTACCACAGGTATTTTGACGCCTAGTTTTGGCTTTACCAATGATGGTGGTGTCGAGCTGTCTGTGCCTGTGTATTTAAACCTTGCACCGAATTTTGATGCAACCGTTAGCCCGCGTTATATTGCCGATCGTGGCGCGATGCTAGAAGGTGAATTCCGTTATTTAACTGAAAATTTTGGTTCAGGTAAAATTTGGGGCGGTTATTTAGCATCGGATGCCAAATATGTTGATCAAGACCGTAAAGATCTACATTTTTTACACGGCTGGCAAATTAACGAGCAATTTTCAACCAACCTAGAATATAACTATGCATCGGACAAAGACTACTTTGCCGATTTAAATAACAACCCGAACTCTAAAACCGACCTGAATTTACGTCGTGCTTGGGAGTTGAATTATCGTAACGGTATACCGGGTTTAAAAGCACAGCTCAAAGTTGAGGATTTCCAAACCCTGGATAAGACGATTCCATCTGTAGATCGCCCTTATGCACGCCTACCACAATTTTTATTGAACTATAAAACAGGTAATCCTCAAGGCTTCCAAGTCGAATTTAATAACGACACGGCTTACTTCCAAAAAGATCTAGCTGCGCAAGATGGGGAACCAAGTGGTACGCGTATTTATAATGACTTTGCAGTGCGTTACAACTACCGTAACCCGTGGTCATTTGTGATTCCAGAAGTATCGTTACGCAACATCAACACCTTCTATCATAAAGAAACTCTAAGTACAGACACGTATAAATCTTCAAGTAAAAGTGAGTCGGTTACTGTTCCGCAATTCACTTTAGACACAGGGATTACCTTTGAAAAAGATGGTCGCTTCTTGCAAACCATTACCCCGCGCGCGTTCTATGCCTATGCACCGTACCGCAATCAAAACGACCACCCAAACTTTGACTCTGCAACAGCTTCGATTAATTATGACCAGTTGTTCAGTCCAAACCGTTTCTATGGTCATGACCGTTTAGAAGACAACAACTTTTTGTCTTTGGGTTTAAACTATAGCCTATTTGATGAAATTGGTTTGGAACGCCTTAGAGCAGGAATTGGTCAAAGTTTTTACTTTGAAGATCGTCGTGTCACGCTGGATAATACCGAAGACGAATTTAATACGGAAAACCGTACTGGGCCAATTGTGAGCTTAACCAGTCAGCTAAGTCAAAACCTCAGTGTGGGTGCCAATGCTGCATGGATGTCAAATGGCGACAATGCACAGCGCAGTGTCAATATGCTTTACACGGGTGATCAAGGCAACTTATATAGCTTTGGTTATATTAACCGTCGTGTTATTCCAAACCGTCAAGATCATTATGATCAAGTTGTGGCATCGTTTATTCAGCCGATTCACAACAACTGGCGTATTTTAGGTCATGCGCAATACGACCTAGACCATAGCGTCGCCCGTGAATATTTGCTAGGGGTGAATTATGAATCTTGCTGTTGGGGCATTTCAGTCTATGGACGCTCTTACTATAACGACTTGGATGATGTGACGGATGCGGGCGTTAAACCCAAACGTGCCATTATGGCAGAGTTAAATTTAAAAGGTTTAGGCAGTTTCAATAATAAACTTGCATCTTTACTTGAAAACCGTATTTTAGGTTTTAATAAAATTAATCAATCTTGGACACAACGTTAATGAAAACAGAACAGTTAAAACGATTTTTAAAAGCATCAACCTTAGCACTTTGCATGACAGCAGCGCTGCCTGCATTTGCTGCGAATGATCAAATTGTGGCTGTAGTTGACAATAGTGTCATTTTAAAAAGTGATTTAGCGCAAAGCGTGGTTGAACTCAAACAACAACTTGAGATGCAAAAGCGCCCTGTTCCACCACAACACATTTTAGAACAACAAGCTTTAGAACAACTGATTGTACGCCAAGCGCAATTAGAGCAAGTCAAACGCTACAACATTAAAGCTGATGAAAAATCTTTAAATGAAGCAGTTTTAAAAGTTGCACAGCAAAATGGCGCAAACAGCCTAGAAACTTTTCAGCAAAAATTAGATAAATCTGCACCAGGCAGTTATGCGTTTTTACGTAACCGTATTGCTGAAGATTTGGCAATGAATCGCTTACGTCAGCAAGTCGTAATGTCACGTATTCAAATTAGCGACCAAGATGTTGATAATTTCCTGAAAACACCACAAGGTCAGGCTGCCTTAGGCAATCAAGTACATATTTTGCATGTGCGTGTTTCTGGAGCAGAAAATGCCGCACAAGTTGCGCAACAAGTCAAAGCTGAATTGGCGCAGAACAATGACATTCAAGCCATTAGTAAAAAATATACAGGCAATGGTGTAACCGTTCAGTCTGCAGACATGGGTTTACGTAACTTGACCGATATTCCCGCGGAACTTGCTGCACGTATTACGCCATTAGATGTGGGGCAAACCAGTGAACTGATTGAAGTCCGTGATGGTATTCATGTCGTAAAATTACTGGAGCGCAAAAGTACTGAGCAACGTGCACTAGTTCCACAATATCAAACTCGACATATCTTGATTCAGCCAAGTGAAGTCGTAAGCCCTGAAAATGCGAAACACATGATTGACAGTATTCACAACCGTTTAAAAGCGGGTGAAGACTTTGCAACCTTAGCAGCGACGTTCTCTAATGACGCTGGCTCTGCACGTGATGGCGGCAGTCTAGGCTGGGTGAATCCTGGCGTGATGGTGCCAGAATTTGAAAATCAAATGAAAAATACTGCAAAAGGTGAAATTAGCGCACCATTCCAAACCCAGTTTGGTTGGCATGTACTGCAAGTGACCGATACACGCCAGCAAGATATGACTCGTGAATACCAAGAACGTATGGCACGTCAAATACTAGGTGAACGCCAGTTTGATACTGAATTGGATAGCTGGTTACGTGAAACACGTAACAATGCTTTTGTAGAAATTAAAGACCCAAGCTTAGACCGCAAGAAAAACTAAGCTTAAGTTTTCTGCTATTTCCAAAATTAAAACCAGTGTAGCAACACTGGTTTTTTATGCTTTTTTACCATATGCACTTCATCTTAGCCACTACCAAAATACGACTTTGATAAAAAAACCATAGACATAAAAAAACCTCTCATTTCGAGAGGTTTTTTAAGAAGATCAATTAACGGTTGTTATCGTCTTCTGAAGATTCTTCAAATTTAGAATCGTTGTCAAAACCGCCAGTTGCTTGACCGCCACCGAAGCCACCTTGACCACCGAAGCCACCTTGACCACCGAAGCCGCCGCCTTGACCACCGAAACCACCGCCTTGACCACCAAAGCCACCTTGACTACCGAAACCGCCACCTTGACCACCAAAGCCACCACCTTGACCACCGAAGCCGCCTTGACCACCAAAGCCACCACCTTGACCACCGAAGCCACCGCCTTGACCGCCAAAGCCAGCGCCTTGACCACCAGCAGGTGCACCAGCAGGACGTGGATTACGTGCAGGAACAACTGTAGAAATTGCATGTTTGTAAACCATTTGGCTTACCGTATTTTTTAATAAAACAACATACTGGTCAAAAGATTCAATATGGCCTTGTAGCTTAATACCGTTCACAAGGAAGATAGAAACAGGAATACGTTCTTTACGGAGAGAATTCAAGAACGGATCTTGTAAAGTTTGACCTTTAGACATGTTATAACTCCAAAAATAATTAAAAATCAGCGCAAAAACTATCTCTATTTTTCAATTAAAAATTATAAAAAAGACAGTAGGTAAATTTTGCTTTATCCGTAACAGTTTCGCAAGTCTTCTTGAGCCTGCTTTATCGTAAAATATGTGTGAAATTTATGCGATTCTTGCAACGATCTGAGCCAAGTATATTGACGTTTCGCGAGTTGTCGTGTCGCGAATAGCGCCTTATCCTCCATTTCCTGCATTTTTTCGCGACTTTCATCACCGTTTTGCAAAAACTCTAAAGCTTGACGATAGCCAACTGAACGCATAGAGGGTAAATTAGCATCTAAATCGTAATTTTCAATAAGATGTCGCACCTCATTCAAAAAACCCATTTCCCACATAATCTCTAAGCGTTTTTGAATACGCTGATGTAATTCTACCCGATCAGGCATCAAGGCGTGGTTATGAAAAGTGTAACGATATGGTACATTTTTGGGTTGTTCCGCCTGAAGCTGGGTAATTGGCGTTCCTGTTAATTTATAAACTTCTAGTGCACGAATAATACGTTGTTTATCTGATACCTTAAATTTTTCACCCGCCAGTGCATCTACTGCACACAACTCTGCATAGACCGCTTCCCAACCTTCGCGTGCAGCTTTATCTTCAATTTCTGCACGGACGTCGTAATTGGCACTGGGTAAATTGGAAGATAGTCCTTCAAGCAAAGCTTTAAAATACAGCATGGTTCCACCCACTAAAATTGGGGTTTTGCCACGCGCGTGCATATCATCAATTAAGGCACAAGCATCTTCCACAAACTGTGCAGCAGAATAAACTTCAAGCGGGCTGATAATATCAATCAAATGATGCGGATAACGCGCCTGTTCCGCTTTAGTTGGTTTGGCTGTACCAATATCCATATCTCGATAAACTAGCGCAGAATCGACTGAAATCAGCTCAAAATGCCCCATTTCATACAGCTCACATGCCAAAGCAGTTTTACCGCTTGCAGTTGGTCCCATTAAATTGATGACCGGCAATTGATTTGACATGTAACGCTACTCTCCTCGAGCAAAAAGTTTATCTAGTTGTGCCAATGGAAAGGCACGCCAAGTCGGGCGACCATGATTACATTGGCTAGCAAATTCGGTTTGTTCCATTTGACGCAATAAGGCATTCATTTCAGAAAGACTTAACATCCGATGTGCACGTACTGCACTATGACATGCCATTCCCGCCAAAATATGATCACGCTTTTGCAGTAACGCCTGCGCTTCATCATTTGGGTCTAAATCATCAAGTAATTCAGGAATTAATTCGGCAAAATCTGCCTTATGCAAAATCGCGGGCACACCGCGCACAATGACCTGTTCATCGCCATATTGGTCTATTTCCAAGCCCAGTCGTGCCAATTGTTCTTTTAAATCATCCACCCGCATGGCTTGCATGCGGCTAATGCTGATAACTTTGGGGATCAGCAATTGCTGCGAAGTCCAAAACTCAGGTTTATCCCAAGCGGCTTTCATCTGTTGCAACACAATTCGTTCATGGGCGGCATGCATATCTACAATAATCAAGCCTTCACTGTTTTGCGCCAGAATGTAAATACCATGCAATTGCGCAATTGCAATGCCGAGCGGATGCTCATCCACCGCAGGTGTTGTGTTTGTTTGCGTAAGATTGGCTGAGTCTTGATCTAGATCACGTAAAGGCGCGAGATAGCTTTTTAAAGCATTGTTGAGCTGTTGCGAACCTTGATAATTACTCTGCACAGGTCGGTTATATTGAACTGTCTGCGGCTGACTCTGATTAAAATCGGTAAGTAACTCACTTCCCGCTTGTGAAGCGGGCTGCATCGTGTACGCATCTACTGCATCGTCAGCGGAATTGTAAGGATTTGCCTCGGCATGTTTGTGCAGTAAAAATTGTTCCTGATAACGCGGTTGCACCACATAAGGCGCAGCTTGTTCGATAGGATCGGCTTTCATGGCTGTAGCTAAATCTGCAGTTGCAGTTTGAAATTGCGCTAAGGTTTCTTTGGCGTAATGTCTTACAAACTCATGAACTTCTCGCTGATTTAAAAAGCGAATTTCATGCTTGGTCGGATGCACATTGACATCAATATTTTCAGGTTCTACTTCTAAAAATAGCAAATATGCAGCATGTTGATGTCCATGCAAAATACCTTCGTATGCCATACGCAAAGCATGGGAGATGGTCTTGTCTTTTACAATACGTCCATTCACATACACATACTGTAAATCGGCTTGTGAACGTGCATCGGAAGGATGCCCCAACCAACCCGATAAGCGCATGGTGACACTATCAGCATCAATCCAATAGGCATTTTCGACAAAGTTTCGTCCTAAAAGTTGCTGCACGCGCTGAAAACGCAATTCGCCACTGTCTGCAATGGGTAAATTCAGTTTAATGCTGTCGTTGTGTTCCAAAACAAAACGAATATCAAAATGTGTCAGCGCCAAACGACGGACAATTTCTTCAATATGTCCAAATTCTGTACCTGCTTTTTTCAGGAATTTACGTCGTGCAGGCACATTAAAAAATAAATCCTGCACCCGAATATGTGTGCCTTTTTGTGCAGCAACGGCCTGAATATCTTGATGGTCAAAGGCAGTGCCATTGACTTCAACCTGATAACCAACACCATCTTCAGTTTGGCTGCTGACCAAAGTCAAACGCGATACTGCTGCAATTGATGCCAGTGCTTCTCCACGAAAGCCTAAACTGACAATGGCATGTAAATCATCGGCCGTTTGAATTTTACTGGTCGCGTGACGAGTCACCGCCAAAGGCAAGTCTTCGGCATGAATGCCACGACCATTATCAATAATTTCAATGAGTGTACTGCCGCCTTGTGCCACACGAATAATCAGCTCGGTTGCACCTGCATCAATGGAGTTTTCTAGTAACTCTTTGACCACAGAGGCAGGACGCTCAATTACCTCACCCGCAGCAATTTGGTTGGCTAAGGCAGGTTCAAGCGTGTGGATCCGACGTAGATTTAACACATCATTAGGCATGATTAAATTGTTGCTCCAAAGCTTGTTGTAATGCAGCCGAAGACGAACTTAGCATTGCTGTACGGCTTAATTCATCTTCCGATTTTTTAATTTCAATGATCAGGTCTGCGGGCGGAATTTCATCGCCACCTTTTGATGGCCATTCAAATAAAAACAAGGCATTTGGGGTTTCTAAATAATCACGAATGCCCATCAGCTCTAATTCATAAGGATCATTTAAACGATATAAATCAAAATGAAAAATATCTTGTCCTTGTATTTGATAAGGTTCCACCAAGGTGTAAGTCGGGCTTTTAACCGCGCCCTGATGCCCCAAATGCTGTAGAAAATAACGCGATAAAGTGGTTTTTCCTGCGCCTAAATCACCAATTAAATAAATCACACCCGACCGAAAATGCGTTGCCAAAACCTGCGCCAGATTTTGGGTATCTTGCTCATTATTTAAAGCCAAATTAAATGAATACTGCATAACGCTCACGACATGATTCAAAAGACCAATTATGATAGCATCGCACTGCTTTAAAGCCTATGTACTGATGGATAAAACTGTGTAAATGTGGACAATTTATAACAAGTTTAGACAAGGCAATGAATCAAGATTGTTAAGCTTAGCACCCAAACTGCTTAGGCTATTTTCAATATGATGAAAAAGAAACTCTCCCACCTGAATATGAGCAATTTGCAGATGAAGTCGACTCATCCCAACACCTTTGTTCCACCCATGCTAGATGGTGTGAGCGCCAGCAAATTGCATTTACCCAAATTAAGCACACAGCCTGAATCAATTTTTCGTTATTTATGTGCCCAGTTTGCCCATATTTCTGCACAGGAATGGCTGCAACGCTTTGAGGATGGTCTGGTTTATGATGCCGAAGGCAAGCGTTTAAGTTTAGATACACCTTATAGCGCGCATCAGGATATTTTTTATTATCGTTTTTTAGCACATGAAGTTGCTGTGCCTTTTCAACATCAAATTTTATTTGAAAATGAACACTTATTGGTTGTAGATAAACCGCATTTTTTGACTATGAGTCCTACAGGACAATATGTGCAAGAAACCCTGTTAGTACGCTTAAAAAAACAAACACAGAATGAGCAGCTCACGCCTATTCATCGTTTAGACCGCGAAACTGCGGGTGTGGTGCTGTTTTCCAAACAACCAGAAACTCGGGCGGTGTATCAGCAATTATTTGCAGAACGTCAGGTGCAAAAAACCTACCATGCCATTGCGCCTTATCAAGCTAATTTGTCACTACCATGTACTGTGCAATTACGCATGGAAAAAGGTGAACCTTTTTATTTGATGCACGTCGTGGCAGGCACACCTAACAGCGAAACAGAAATTCGTTTGCTTGAACATAATCAAACATGGGCAAAATATGAATTAAAGCCTACAACAGGCAAGCAGCACCAACTGCGTGTGCATTTAAATAGCTTAGGTATTGCGATTAAGAACGACCCGTTTTATCCCATTTTACAGCACAAACAAGCAGATGATTTTTCTGCACCGCTACAATTGCTTGCCAAGCATTTAAGTTTTTTTGACCCGATTAGCCAGCAACAATTCCACTTTAGCGCACAGCAAGAATTGACATTGTAATATGTTTGTCATTACAAAATAGTGGATTTTCGTTGTAGTCATATTGAAATTACAAATGAATTGTTTACAATATTGCTAAAATTTAAATCTATTTCCTTCTATTAAAAATTATGAGAAAAACTGAAGTCTATCAAGTACGCTTGGACTCTCAAGAGAAAAAACAAGCCTTTGCTGTGTTTAAACAGTTGGGGATTACGCCTGCGCAAGCGGTACGTTTGTTTTTTAAGCAAGTCGTGCTGACTAAATCAATTCCCTTTTCAATTGAAAATCAGAATATTAATCTGGAACAATTGATTAAGTTACGCAAATTAAAACAAGAGCAAAAAGCAACGCTAGTGGATGCAACCCCAAGCAATGAAGCATCTGTAACTGGCAATAATAGTGTTGAAGATTTTGAACCGGATGATGAACATCTAGACTTGTTTGATGAACTCAATGCAATTTTGGGTGAAACTGACAAAAATTAACAGTGTTGCATTTTTAAACAATTCTTTAAAAATTTACTTTAAAAACTTAGCTATGCTTCATGCAAGGACAATAAAAAAGCATGGAGTATCGTAATGATTGTAAGACGTGCCACTTTAGAAGACTTAGACCAGCTTGCTGTATTGTTCGATGAGTATCGTCAGTTTTATGGTGCATCCTCGAATTTAAGCCTTTCAGCAGCATTCTTAAAACAGCGTTTTGAAAATCAGGAAAGTGTGATTTTCATTCATATCAAAGATCAAAAAATCACTGGATTTGTATTACTTTATTTAGGCTTTTCTTCGGTTGCCTGCTCGACCTACTATATTTTAGATGACGTTTATGTCACCCCTGTTTTTAGACGACAAGGTTCGGCCAAACAGCTCATTGATACTGCAATTTTATTTGCACGACATGAAAATGCGCTACGGATTAGCCTTGAAACACAAAAAAGTAATTACCAATCCCACCAATTGTATGAAAAGATGGGCTTTGTCAAAGATGATGAATTCCAGACTTATCACTGCTTTTTAAAATAGTCACCTGATCTGACGATTACGGCTTTAGGCAAAGGGTTTAAATTTAATCTGACGTAAGCCATTGATCATAAGCTATTGATGAAAGTTCAGCAGAACCTCATTTATTCCATACGGTTTTTTGCCAATTCGACTTGTTCAGGGCTTAAATACATCCATTCACCCACATCTAAAGCCAAATCAGTCAAGTTTAATGCACCAACTTGCTGACGATGTAATTGTTCTACTTTATTGCCCACTGCTGCCAGCATACGTTTAACTTGGTGATAAACACCTTGATGAATGGTCATCTGCAATTCATGTTCAGCAAGCTGTTGTACCTCTGTTGCAGCAAATGTCCCTGATTCATTGCGCAATGCGACACCCTGCTCAAGTTGCTGGATTTGTGTTGCATTAATCGGGTCTGCGGTGTGCATAGCATACACTTTTGCCACATGCTTTTTAGGATGGGTCAATGCTTGTAAAAACTGTCCATCATCCGTCAGCAATAACAGCCCTGTGGTGTCCTGATCTAAGCGTCCAACACACTGCAAACCACGATTCAGCAATACATCATCAAACAAGTCAAACACACTAAAATGATGGGTCGCCTGATGCGAACACTCATAGCCTTGTGGTTTATGTAAGGCGATATAGACCTTTTCACGATATTGATAATTTTCCCCATACACCGAAAATTGCAAAACCGTTTCAGGCGCAATTTTTATCGCGAATTTAGGATTGGTCTGGGTTTCGCCCATAATGGTGACTGCACCATTTTTAATGAGTTGTTGGCAATGTTTACGTGATCCAAAGCCTTGTGATTGCAACATTTTTTCCAACAACATGATGAGCGACCTAATGATAAAAAGTATAAATATATTTGCTGCTATTCTAAACCAAATACACCGTAAATTCTGAACACATTGCGTACCTTGCCCGCTTGTAGTTCAAAACAGTTACAATAACTGCACTTTTCCAATTTATTTCCCCTTTTATGGATCACCATGCTCTCTCAATTAGACCTTAACCTGATGGTGCTGATCGTTCTACTCGCATGCGGTATTTTTAGCCAAAATACGGCTGTGACCATTGCCGCAGCAGTACTGATTGTTTTTAGAATTACGCCGCTAAGTGAATTTTTCCCACTATTGCAGCAGCATGGCTTAAATCTGGGCATTATCATTCTCACCATTGGCGTACTGACACCCATTGCCAGTGGCAAACTTCCAGGCGAAGCAATTCTAAAATCTTTCCTGAGTTGGAAATCTTTACTTGCGATTGCAATTGGTGTTTTTGTGGCATGGTTAGGCGGGCGTGGTGTCAAGCTCATGACCAATCAGCCTGATGTGGTCGCAGGCTTATTGATTGGTACAGTCGCAGGTGTTGCTGTGCTACGTGGCGTGCCTGTGGGACCACTGATTGCAGCAGGAATTCTCTCCTTGTTTATTGGCTATTCTTAACATAGATTTAGGGACGCTTGGTTTAGATGGTTTTGCTTGAATTCATCGTCTTGTATCAACCAATTTCAATAAAAACCATCCAAATCTAAGCCACTTTGCGAAACAAGATAGATGTTAATATCATTCCCATTGCAGATAAAACGGCCATTAAAATACCAACCCAAAGCCATGTTCCTGTGGCAGATACGATAGCTGCGACCACAGGCGGCAATAAAAATTGTGAAATTGCCGAGCACTGCAACACCAAACCTACGGTGGTACTAATCGCAATCGGTTGTGGTGCAAAATTAAGTACTTGCGCAAATACCACAGCTGCGACTAAACCACCAAATAAAGAGAAATGGATGACCAATAAAAACTGCACAATGAATGGTAAAATATCACGCAAAATATAAAAACTCAGTGCGCATAGCATCAATACCGCAAAACCCATTTGCATCAACACTTGCGCTCTCAGCCCACGCTGTAATAACAACCCACATACAAATGTACCCACCGCATTTGCCATTGCAACCATAGCTGTGAGCACACCTGCGGTTTGTAAAGATATTTGATATTGCTGATAAATGGTCGGCAAAAAACCCACCAAACTGAACCACTGCCCTGCATAAACACCAAAAACCAAAGCCAATATCCATGCGGGTGGATGGCTCAAAGTGCTTTTAATCAGTTCAAAGATGGCAATGGCTTGCGTGCTGATCTGCACACTCGGTACGGCTTTATAAATGATGATTGCGAGCGCAAAGGATAACAATCCCAAACACATCCACACGCCTTGCCAATCCAAGATGGTCAGTAAAAACGGCGTACTTAGTAAACCAATACCCATCCCACCGCCCATATAGGCACTCCACAGCCCCATTTTGGCAGGCAACTGCTCCACTGCAACCAGTTGACGAATAAATGCAGGGCCGCTGAGTGTAATCAGTAAAAAGCCAAAACCTTCAATTACACGCAGACTTAATAGTGCGGAAAAGCTATGTACAAAACCACCAACAAAACTTGCACCTGCCAATAAAGACAAACCCAAAAGTACACAGCGTTTTAAGCCAATTTTTGCGGTATAACTGCCTAGCAACAACGCCAAAGACATGCCCGCAGCTTGTACCAAAGACAGCAAAAAACCTGCCTGAACCAAACTAATTCCGAGTTCAGCTTGAAGGATAGGCACAGTCGGTGGCAACTTGCCAATATGCATTGCTGCCATAAAACCCGCAGCAACAATCCATAAATCCTTGGTCAGCCAACGTACCGAACTCACAGCGCTCTCCCTTAATTTTCGCAAGGCAAGCTTAGCAAGAACATCTCACTGTTTTTAGTGGAGATTTAGATGAGCTTAGTGTTTTTAGCAATTAATCAGCATCCTCTTTAAAATGCTGATTGTGCAATTTTTAACTCGAATAATATTGTGTGCGTTTTTGGGAAAATTTCTCTAATTGCTTCAAAAAGCCTTCAAAATAGCACTTTTCTTTTTCTTCGCTACGATAACCCGCATACAAGGTACGGCGTAATCCTCCCGCAGCAACGCAGTCTAAACGACGTGAAGTTACCCAGCCTTTTTGCTCATATTCATTCACCACCCAATCTGGCAATGCGCCAATCCCTCGCCCACTCGCCACCAGTTGAATCAACATTTGGGTTAAATCTGTAGTACGAATAGCTTTTGGCTGAATATTGGCTGGAATGAATAGCTTAGACATAATATCTAAACGGTGTTTATCGACAGGATAGGTAATCAGGGTTTCTTCTGTCAACTCCTGTACGGTAATGCGCTCGGCACGTACTAAAGGATGAGTATTTGACAACACCAAACGCGATTCATATTCAAAAATTGGAAAATATTCGATACCTTTTAAGGCAATCGGGTCTGCGGTAATCAATAAATCAAATTCTGCGTTTTGCAATAATTCATGCGGATTGGCTTCAAAACCTGAAGCAAAATCTAAATCTACATCAGGGTATTGCTGACGATATTGATTCAGCAGCGGCATCAACCAGTCAAAGCAACTATGACATTCCGAAGAAAAAATAATTCGCCCCGTTTGACCATGCACAATGCGGGTAATATCAGTTTGGGTGATTTGAATTTGTGGCAGGACATCATCCGCCAGTTTCAATAAACGCTGTCCGACATTGGAAAATGTCACAGGGCGACTACGACGGTTCACCACTTCTACGCCATACCAATGATCTAGTTCTTTGAGTTGATGAGAAATGGCAGATGGCGTCAGACATAAATCATTGGCGGCAGCAACCAAAGAACCATGTTCACGCAGGGCTGATAGCGTTTTTAAGTGGCGAATTTCAAGCATTGCTTGTTCCTAGTTTTTCAAGTTATTGACTGCATGTTTAGACCTAGGTCGCATTTTTATTTTGCAAAATAAGAAACAAAGCCAAACATGATTCAATTTAATAATGAATTAATTTAATCTTAGCATGTAAATAATGAGTTTTCTTCATCTTAGTTTTTATTCGATGATATTTACTACGAAATCAATACAATTCCATAAAAATAATATGGCTTTCAGCAAGCATGTTTTAGGCCTCCAACGTGCAGAGCCAAACTAGAATTGAAATTCTTAACCCAAGCCTCGCTTACTCCGACAACTTCTCTCCACAATGTGGGCAGTATTTATAAGGCTCCTGTTCTAAACGCAGCTCTTCTTCACGACGCTCACGAATTAACTGCAATAAAATATCTTGGGTTTGCTCAGTGGTTAAACCGACTTGTTTGCGTAAATCTTCAATTTTTTCTTGATCATTTAACAGATCAATCTCACTATTTTGCAATAGCTCTCTAAATTTCAACCCTAAATGCTGCTTACGTTGTTCAAGTTCGTTGGCTAAACCTGTGGCTAAAATACCTGCAGGCAATGCTGCCAAGCCGACACCCAATACCGTAATTAACGCACCTAAAATTCTGCCCCAAGGGGTAATTGGTGTGACATCGCCATAACCGACTGTGGTTAAAGTCACCACTGCCCACCACATCGAAGCGGGAATTGAGCTAAAGGCTTCAGGCTGTGCCTTGCTTTCCACCACATACACACCTGCGGCAGACATCAAAATCATAATAGAGAGAATAAAAATGACTGCCTGAAATGATCCTTTTTCCCGTTCGATCACTCTTAATAAAATTTGCAATGATACAAAGTAACGTGTCAGTTTTAACAAACGCAGCAAACGTAAAATTCTTAGGAACCGTAAATCTAGATGCACAAAGAAGTTAATATAAGCAGGTAGAATCGCCAACAAATCTATAATTGCCCCACCGCTGGTAAGCCATTTTACACGCTGTTTCCACGGCGAAATAAACGGGTCTTTTTCGGCAATACTCCAAATCCGCAGCAAATATTCAAGCGTAAACACTGCGATGGAAAAGTTTTCAAAATGGTCAAAAAATACCTGATAGGCAAGATAGACATCATTCACCGACTCTAAAATAACCGCACTGGCATTGCCTAAAATCAGTAAAATTAAAAAATAGTTAATGCAACGACTAAACCATGTTTCATAGTCATCGTCGTGTAAGTTGTTATAGACAAATTTTCGAAATGTGTACCACGGTGTAAATGCCATACCGAATATTATATTTTAAGGCTTACAGTGATGGCAGTTTAACCGAAGTTTTTCTCAAAACGATAGTATTTTATGTGACGTTAAGCGGGCATTTTTAATGCAGAATTGCAGTATAAGTCATCATTATCCAAATGACTAAACTACTGAATAAACAGCAATGCTAAACGCACCTGATCATAGCCCATGCGTGGACTAGTCGCTTCAACAATCGGGCGCAGTTTAATTGCGCCATCATCGCTGAAGTGCTCTGCATTTTGACGCTTCATTAATCGCTTATAAATTTTACGGACCTCTTCCACCACTTCTTCACCTGGATGTGCCACTGAAATATCCAGATTTTGTTCTTTTTGCAAACGTGCCAAATGGTTGATAATAGTTGCAGGAGTTAAACCTCGCTCTACTGCAATATCCTGAATATCATAACCTTCTTCAAATAAAGCGCGGGTTTCATCTAACGTGGCAGTCGCATAATTGGTTTTTCCACCTTTGGCAATTTTCTTTTCATTGCGCAAAATTTCGGTTTCGTTCAACGTGCCACCACAGTGACGAATAAATGCATTATGTTGTGGTGTTAAATCCATCAGCTCATAGTGCGTTTCAGCTTCTTCAGACAATTCCTGAAAACGGCGGTCAGCCTTAATCGCTAAACTGTCGAGTTCCAAAGCTTGGCTATTAAATCCCAATAAACGCAAACCGCTTAACGATTTTAATCGTGACAACGCCACATAACCCTGCCCTTTTTCAAAAGTATGGCTAAGATTGATTTCTGCCGCTTCTAAGGTCATACCTTGTGATTTGTGGATGGTAATTGCCCATGCCAAACGCAGCGGAATTTGCTGGAAACTGGCAATGGTTTTGCCTGCATCATTATCCACCGACCAAGTTTCAGGCTCGACCAGTAATACTGTGCCATCGGTCAATTTTACTTTAGGCAAAATACCGTGATCGTCATCTTCTTCAAAGCCAATCACTTCGCCCAAACTGCCGTTGATATAGCCCATATCGAAGTTGTTTTTAACAAACATCACTTTGGCATGTTTTTTTAGATTTAAAATTTCAGGCGCACGTACGGATGATTTCAGCGTTTCAATCAACTTTTCATTGCCATCACACACGGCATCAAACTGCTTGCTCTCAGTTTCAATTTCATTCAGATGCTTAAAGTTGATATTGTCCACGTCCATATTGTGCGTATATAAACGTGTGAAAGTGTCGCCAATATCTTGATGGCGGGTGTGCTCCAAAGCCTGAATATGTTGATGATCAATACTTTGTGCACGAATCGCATTGAGAATGTCATTTAAGTAGTCATCGCCCTGACGGTGCTGCTCGGTTAAATAACAGACCCGAAATTTAGCTTCGACCCACGCATCTGACATAAAACAGAACTTGTCACGATTGCGCTCATCGTTTTTTCCCACAGGCGGTAACTGGAAAAAATCTCCCGCGACAATCACCTGAATACCACCAAAAGCGTCATCACTGTCTTTAAAATATTTTAAAACCTGATTGACCAAATTCAGTTGCTTAGCATGCAACATCGAAATTTCATCAATAATCAGCACTTGCGCATTTTCTAAATGTTCTTTGAGATATTTGCGCTCTTTCATATTTTTCAGGTCGGCATCGGACAAAAAATCTTTAATACCAATGCCTGCCCATGTATGAATGGTCATGCCATTCATGTGCGTTGCAGCAATGCCTGTAGATGCCGTAATTGCCACGGGCACTTTGCGCGCTTTTAAATAATTGATGTATTGATTCAGGGTATAGGTTTTACCCGCACCAGCCGAGCCTGTTAAAAAGACATTTTCGCCTGCTTTTAAAAGTTTAAGTGCAGTTTCCTGTTTCATAAGACCTATACCATGATTGAACGGCTATAGCCTAACGAGTTTTGAGCCAAAAGTTAAGGCTCAAGTCCGTGAATACGACAACGGTTGTCTTATGACTTGTAACTTATGACTTTGATGGTAATTGTGGATTCAGCCATGCAATAAACTGCGCTGCGATGGTAACCAACAATTGTTCTGCTTTTTGATTATTAGGATATTCCAATTGATCAAACACAAGTTGCCCATTCCGAAAGTGACAGCCCATGGTCAATTGCTGCGCATAATGTGGCGATGCCATGTGAAATGCCACATATTGTCCTTCACTCATGGCTTTGGCATAGCTCAGTGCCAAACAGTGTTTAAAGTTTTTCGATTCTTCAATAATACGGTCTAAATCGGTCAGTTCTTCAAAACACCAACCCGAAAAATACAATATTTGCTGCGGGCTTTTCGCCTGCCATGTGCTACATGGAATTTCTTTTTTCAGTTTGGCAAATAGCTCTGCTTTATACACTTGTTGATGCCAATGCACCGCTTGATGAAACAACCCCAACCAACTCAAACTTTTTGGAATATGCGTATGCGCTGCAAAATACTCCAGTAAATAGTCACGCACATAACTGTCAAATACTGAAACGCGTGTATTGTGCGCACGTAAATAAAAACGCTGCCGAAAATCATCAGGCTGAATCTGATAACGCTGCAATACCGTATAAAAGTCACGTTGCTGCTGACTATCAGACTGAATATAGTCCAACAAAGCTGTCGGTAAATCTTGGGTGATCTGCTGTAAATACAACATATAACTTTGCATGACACGACTTAAACGCCGAAATACATGCTTGACCAAATGCTCATCGTGTTGCGCCACGGTTTTCAGCAAAGTCATCCATTCATCCAAATACAAAATAGAAGGACTAATGGCAACCCGCGGATCATCCAACGATTGTTTTTCGCCATGCGGCATTAAACTGACATTATGCGCATGTGCGAACCACGCTTGCTGTGTCGCATATACATTACAGCTTTGAATGAACATACGTGCGGCTGAATATTGAAAATATTGCAAAGTTGCCAAAATAATCCGTGGATGTGCCTGACTACAATCGACAAAACTGAGCGCAGTCACTGCCACCCGCACACTGGTATGATGAATATTTAAACTAAGCCAATCCAACACTTGTGCAGACTGTTTAAACAGCCAATTCACCGCACGTGGATAATCAAATAACGGCAGTTTGGCGACTTTCTTTTGCCAAATTAAAGGGCAAGATTTTAAAAAATGCGGTTTCGCCAAAGCATCGGAACGCTGCCACACCTCACGGTGCATTAAACGCGCAAAACCCAATAAATGCCCATGTTCTTCGGCATGTCGATACAACAACCGAATATCATCCTGATGATCGATTAAATCCTGCAAATTAAATCGTTCAGGAAATGAAATACTTAAAATACGATGCATGGCTTTAGGTAAAAATTCTGCCGCACTAAAACAAAAATCATCATAACTTTGCATCAGTGCTTGCACTGGCAAAAAGGTTTCACCCTCTACAAATTCCAAAGCACACAGCATCGATAAGTTAGTTAAAACATCTTCAGGAATGTGCTGCCCTTGCTGCACAAATTTGGTCAATACTGGTTGATACTGATCGTCTGCCCGCATTAATGCCTGATCTAAAATTTGTGCCTGCATTGCATCTAAATGCAATAACAATTGCTTAACCCGTGCTGCACCATCTACCCACAGGTAAACTTGCTGCAGAATCGATTGTCGCAATTGCTGCGCCTGATTACGCAAAAATAAAGAATGCTGCGGTTTTAAATCCCCAGTCAAAAAATGCAGATCATGTAAGAAAAAATCTTCAAATGCTTCTTGCTGTTTCCCCGCAAATTCAAAGTGAGTTTCTATTAAATTTGTATGCGATTTTGGCGGATAAAATTCAAGACTAAACAGACCATTCAGCAATTCGACCCGATGCTGCAAAGGATCGATCCGAAACAAATTTTGTGCTGTAAAATGTCCAACCAAATCCATTTGATCTTGATAGATTTCTGCGGCCACACTGGAAATACGAACCAATTGCTGTGCAACGGCATGCAACTGGCTATGCTGGCAAATTGGCTGCATATACGCTCCTCATGCTTAAGTGCGGTCTATCTAAGTGTCATCTTATTTTTATTTGATTGCACCGACTAGACCCATCACGTGATACATCCCTATTTTTTGTTTTTTATTTCCATCTGCAAAAAGTGGACAATTCTTCAATCGAGCTTAAGCCACTTATTAATTGAATTACACCTGAAATTTATGTGAACGGTATCTACACCTTAAAATTAGAGATACAAAAACACTATAAACAAGATTTAAGCCCTTGCCTATAGCCTGCGCATCACTTCAGAAAAAATAAAAACCCATTAAAAAACAAATAAATTTCAATTGATTAGTTTGCATTATTTACTCAGAAAATAGGGTTGGTGTTTGGTAGGTAGGATTTCACCACAAAGCATTGAATACTCAAATCACGGTTCAACACCGCGATAACAACACATTATTCCAATACCCAATGCAAGAAGGAATCTGAGCATGGCTTTTAAAAATATTGCAGATCAAACCAACGGTTTTTATATTCCTTGTGTGTCTCTCTTCGGCCCTGGTTGTGCCAAAGAAATTGGCGTAAGAGCACAAAATTTAGGCGCTAAAAAAGCCCTGATTGTGACAGATGAAGGACTGTTTAAGTTTGGCGTTGCCGACACCATTGCAGGCTATCTCACCGAAGCAGGCGTTGCCAGTCATATCTTTGCAGGTGCAGAGCCAAATCCAACCGACATTAACGTACATAACGGTGTCGATGCCTACAATACCAATCAATGCGACTTTATTGTGTCTTTAGGTGGCGGTTCTTCACACGACTGTGCCAAAGGCATTGGCTTAGTTACCGCAGGTGGTGGGCATATTCGTGATTATGAAGGCATTGATAAAAGTACCGTGCCAATGACTCCACTAATTGCCATTAACACCACAGCAGGTACAGCATCGGAAATGACCCGTTTCTGTATCATTACCAATACCGACACGCACGTTAAAATGGCAATTGTCGATTGGCGCTGCACACCACTCATCGCCATTGATGATCCAAAACTCATGATTGCCAAACCTGCAGGTTTAACCGCAGCAACAGGCATGGATGCTTTAACTCACGCTGTAGAAGCCTACGTTTCAACTGCAGCCAATCCTATTACCGATGCCTGTGCGGAAAAAGCTATTCGTATGATTAGCCAGTGGCTCAGCCCTGCTGTGGCAAATGGTGAAAATATTGAAGCACGTGATGCCATGAGCTATGCGCAATATTTGGCAGGTATGGCATTCAACAATGCCTCATTAGGCTATGTGCATGCCATGGCGCATCAACTCGGTGGTTTCTACAACTTGCCGCACGGCGTATGTAATGCAATTTTATTGCCGCATGTTTGCGAGTTTAACCTGATTGCCTGCCCTGAGCGTTATGCAGATATTGCAGAACTGATGGGGGTAAATACTGATGGATTAACTACCACAGAAGCCGCCTATGCCGCAATTGATGCAATTCGTGAATTATCTAGCTCAATTGGTATTCCAACAGGTTTAGCAGAGTTAGGCGTTAAAGAAGATGACTTGGCGATTATGGCTGAAAATGCACAAAAAGATGCCTGCATGCTCACCAACCCACGTAAAGCCAATCATGCACAAGTGGTCGAAATTTTTAAAGCCGCGATGTAATTTGAATCTCCTGCTGAGTGAATCACGATTTGCTCAGCATCTCCCATCCTTTTTTCAATTTTCGTCTGTTGCTGTTTTATTTTTATCCTTCCCTTTGGCAGAACCATCTCAGATGCGTTCTGCTTTTTTTCCTGTTCAGAACAAAATGAACTCTCAGCATAAAACTAAACCGTTATAGATGCAGAGAGTTTGCATAATTCAATTTGACAAATGCGCACAGCTCATCAAGGATATAGACAAAATAAAATGGATGACGAACACCTTATGCTGTTAAGTAAAAAACAAAAAACAACACCAAGCTATCAACCCGATATTTTGGGTGCCGATTACCAACAAATGACGCTGGATTTTCCTTCGGATTATGAAGGCAAAGTGATTGCTACCTTGGTACGCAAAAAAGCCGAACAGGAAACCCGTAAAGCCGTACTTTATATTCATGGTTTTATTGACTATTTTTTTCAAACAGAAATGGCAGACCAGTTTAATCAGCATGGTTATGACTTTTATGCCCTAGATTTACGTAAATATGGGCGTTCGCATTTGTCACATCAATATTGGTACAATGTGCGCAGCTTGTCTGAATATGATGCAGAAATTTCCGCTGCACTTGAGCAAATTGCCACAGAAGAACATGACTCAGTAATTTTGGCAGGACATTCAACAGGTGGATTAATCACCACGTTATATGTGGCACATCATCCCAATCATCCACTGATTCGTGGTTTATGGTGCAACAGCCCTTTTTATGATTTCAATATGACCGAAATTGAGAAAAAAGCTGGCGTACCACGCTTAAGCCAACTCGGGAAGTTATTTCCAGATTTGAAGTTTCCAAGCCGGCTAAATCCATTTTATGTACCCAGTCTACACAAGCAATATCATGGTGAATGGTTATTTAATTTAGAATGGAAAAAGCCACGCTATCCTAAAGTGCGATTAAGTTTTGTACGTGCAATTCATGAAGCGCAAAAAGAAATACATGCCAGTGTGCATTTGGGTGTACCCACCTTAATTATGCATGCGAGTCAAAGTAGTTATCCACGCCAATGGAATGAGATTGCGCAACGCACTGACGTAATTTTAGATGTTGCAGATATGCAAAAATATGGGCATCACATGCATGGTGATATTCAGCTTTGCCAAATTGAAAATGGCATGCATGATTTGGTGCTTTCTGCGCCCGAAGTCCGTGCGGAAGTATATCAGTCCTTGTTTGACTGGTTAAACCGCAAAGGGCTATAAAAACTAAAGGACAGTGAAATGAAAGCCTAAATGACTTGAGTCGTCCTTTAGGCTTGGTATTTTAATAAAATTTGATGTGCAGGATGATGCTTTGGCATCAATTCAATTAAACGCTCCACCGCGTCAATCGCTTCAGGGCTGCGTGCCAAATGTTTTAGCAATGCATCGGTATCTTGTGCATTAAAAATGGCTTCACTCAGGCGAGATTCTAAGCAATCTCGCCATGCACATAAAAATGGACTTTCAGTTTTCGCCAAAAATACCCCTGCACACGTTTGCAAGGCTGACTGCACATAACCTGCATCTAAAGCCTGCTCGGCTTGTAAAAAATCGGCTTCTATATGCGCTAAAACTCGGTAAGGACGCGAACCAAGCATCCCGCCTAGAATATCACGTAATTGTGACATTTCAGCTTTTAGCGTCCCCATACTAACTTTACGCTCACCATATAGGGCTTGGTGTAAAGTATCTAAACTCATGCCTTGTGGGCAAAGTGCCAAAATCACCAATATTTCAATTTGACGCGGTGTCATCACCACCACTTTGCCATTAAATAACACCTGTGGCACGCGAAACGCGCGAATATAAAGCTGCTGTTTTTGCTGTTCAAGTAGTGCATTTTGAATCAAAGAAGCACAGCGTTCTGCTGCCAACAAACCCAAACTGTTATGGTTTTTCCAAGTAGTCGATAAATCAATTACGCCCAACACTTGTTTGGAATGAGGGTCTAAAATAGGCGCTGCATAACAAACCCAGTCATGTAAGGATGACATATAGTGTTCACTGGAAAACACACAGCTGGCTTGCTGAGTTTTGAGTGACAAAGCCAAAGCATTCGTACCCACCAACTCTTCACGCCACTGCCCACCTTCTACAAAATGCACCTGTTCCGCCACATTACGCATTTGCGCGCTCGCAGCAGTCCAAATAATCGTAGTGCCCACATCGCCCACGGCTGCCACCATGTCGGACTGCTGCGCGATATGTCTTAAATCCTCTGCACAGTTTTGCACAGCACGTTGTAAAGCCGAACCGCCTTGCGGATGCGATAAACGAGAATTTAACGGGGCTGCCAGCCGATCAACAGGAATTTCCGCAATTTGAGAGCGTTGCCAAGAATTTAAAATACTCTGCTGAATTTGCTGCGCATGTAGCGGCGATAAACTACTGCTTTGTCTAAACTGTTCAATATGCTGTCTTTTTTCCAATAGGTCTTGTTTTTTCATCATGACTGATTCTCACAATCCTGTGGGCATTACATCCATTGTACTGCTTACTTTTGTAAGGATTTGTTCGCTGCTTGTAAACCTGCAACTTTCCAACCTTTTTCCAACCTTATATTGGTATGCTAAACAAATAGCGTACCAAAGTACCTTATACCTTAGCCGTAAATTTAAACTGATTTTAGACATAGGATTATTCTAAACGGTAAAGAGACGGCAGATTATAAAAAACCATCAAAGGAAGTGAATTATGCGTTACGTAGATCCCAATCAACCCGGTTCAAAAGTTCAATTTAAAGCACAATACGAAAACTTTATTGGTGGCGAGTGGGTAGCACCAGTCAAAGGCGAATACTTTGAAAATATCTCTCCTGTAGATGGCAAAGTATTTACCAAAGTCCCACGCTCATCTGCAGAAGATATTGAACTGGCTTTAGATGCTGCACACAAAGCCAAAGCTCAATGGAACAGTTCATCTCCAACAACGCGTTCTAACATTTTGTTAAAAATTGCAGATCGTTTAGAACAAAATCTAGAGTTATTGGCAGTTGCCGAAACTTGGGATAATGGTAAGCCTGTTCGTGAAACATTGGCTGCCGACATTCCTTTGGCGATTGACCATTTCCGTTATTTTGCGGGCTGTATTCGTGCCCAAGAAGGCGGAATTTCTGAAATTGATGAAGATACCATTGCCTATCATTTCCATGAGCCATTGGGCGTTGTAGGGCAAATTATTCCATGGAACTTCCCTATTTTAATGGCAACATGGAAACTTGCACCTGCTTTGGCTGCGGGTAACTGTATTGTACTTAAACCTGCAGAACAAACCCCTGCCAGCATTTTAGTTTTAGTCGAACTCATTCAAGATCTATTGCCTGCAGGCGTACTAAACGTAGTCAATGGTTACGGCGTAGAAGTTGGTCGCCCATTGGCAACCAATCCACGTATTGCCAAAATTGCATTCACAGGTTCGACTCAGGTCGGTCAATTGATCATGCAATACGCCACTGAAAACATCATTCCAGTGACTTTGGAGCTTGGTGGTAAATCTCCAAATCTTTTCTTTGAAGATGTTATGGCGCAAGAAGACGACTACCTAGACAAAGCACTCGAAGGCTTTGCTATGTTCGCGCTGAATCAGGGTGAAATTTGTACCTGTCCATCGCGTGCGCTCGTGCAGGAAAGTATTGCTGACCGTTTCCTTGAAAAAGCCATTGAACGTGTTAAACGTATTAAAACAGGTCACCCGCTTGATACTGAAACGATGATTGGTGCGCAAGCATCGCAAGAACAACAGGATAAAATCTTGGGTTGTATTGCGACAGGTCGTGCCGAAGGTGCACAAGTGTTAACAGGTGGCGGTGAGCGTCATGAAGTTGGCAGCGGTTTCTATATTGAGCCGACAATTTTCAAAGGCACCAACGACATGAAAATTTTCCAAGAAGAAATTTTCGGCCCAGTGCTTTCTGTGACCACATTTAAAGACTTCGATGAAGCCATTAAAATTGCCAATGACACCATTTACGGTTTAGGGGCAGGTGTTTGGTCACGTTCTGCGCATACCTCTTACCGTGCAGGTCGTGCTATTCAGTCGGGTCGCGTTTGGACGAACTGTTATCACATTTACCCTGCGCATGCAGCTTTCGGTGGTTATAAAAAATCAGGTATTGGCCGTGAAAACCACAAGATGATGTTAGAGCATTATCAACAAACCAAAAACTTGTTGGTGAGCTATTCAACTAAACCTGCGGGCTTCTTCTAAGCTTTGTTAAATTTTAAAAGCTAAAGCTCCTATATAAAAATGCGAACTTCGGTTCGCATTTTTATTTCATCCCTTTCAATATTAGACTCAAAATCTGCCACATGTATAAATACATCTAAAATTACAGACACAAAAAAGCACCATATCAATGGTGCTTTTATCACATCATATCTGCTTATTTTTTTGCAGCTACAGATGCTTCAGTGGTGATGTTTACAGTAATTTTATCACCTACGTTTGGTACATAGCTTGCAATACCAAATGCAGAACGGTTGAATGAAGTTGTTGCATTAAAGCCAACAGTCGCCGCCTGAGTCATTGGGTGTGGACCTTGCTTGTTCAATACGGCATCAAGTACTACCGGTTTAGTCACACCTTTTACAGTTAAATCACCAGTGATTTTAAAGTTTTTCTTGTCTTGAGTTTCAACTTTAGTACTTTTGAAAGTAATTATTGGGTATTTTGCTGCATCAAACCAGTCTGCTGCCATTAAATGCTCATCTAAAGCTTTAACGTTAGTGTTAATACTGCTTAATGGAATAGTTACGTTAACAGATGAGTTCGCAGGTTTTTTCTCATCAATATTGATTGTACCTTGAATGTTTGAGAAGTTACCTGATGGTGTAGAAAAACCGAAGTGATCCCAAGTAAATACAGTTGCAGTATGGGTTGGGTCAATTTGATAAGCTACTGGTTTTGCGATAGTCATTGTTGCTGCAGAAGCGATAGCCAAACCTAATGCAATTGATTTCATGTTCATGTTGTTGATCTCCAAAAGAGTGAATTCGTTTTCAATGAGGTTTAGTTTATAGATTTTTGCTGCAAATACAGGATTAAAGATAAAACAGTATGTTGCATGACTGAAACGATAAATTTGTAAAAATATGCATGCGCGTTTTACATCGCTGTTGCAGGGCTGCGATATTGAATAAAACCTGTTCTTTTTGCGACACGAGAGGGCGTTCAAAATTCTGTGTCAGTAAATTTGACTAGATTTTAATTATATCATCTAATCGACCTTCAAAGTAAATGGATAATTGAGTAATCGTTTGTCCCCATTCCTGAATAGGCATTGTCCATTT